>JABMMY010000394.1 GCA_013205415.1 Deltaproteobacteria bacterium | reverse complement strand
TCAAATGGCAGGCCTATGGCTACAAAGATATGGAGTATTTTAAGCTAAAAATCCTTCAAAAGGTTGGCTACCTAAACTCCCGATATCACTTAGTCGCCGACAAATAAAAGAAAGAGGCCGACAGTTGACTAACTAATAGGCATGTTTTGATTCACATTAGAAATAATACAAGATTTCAAACAGTTAAAATGTGTCATATTTGGACACCCCTTTTGTCTAAGTTTAAAACTAAAATTCCATTGAATTCGATTCTATCAAGGTGTGCCGACTTCACCGCTACCTCCGGAATATTAGGCAGGATACCCAAAACTAAATCGCTCTATGAGTGCCATAGTTTTACAGGTCGCGGAGTGATGCAAAGTTACGGTGCCGCTACGTATTGGCTCATAAGTCGACCGCCTGTTAACTGCAGGGGATAGTTTGTTAAAAACAACGTATCACTTCCGATTTATAGAATTGCCAGAACATAGTTTGGCTGCTACAAAGGTCCTGTGTTTTTGTTGCTAAGTTCTTGCGCCTCTCAGGGGCCGCGATTTTAGGGAGGTAACTTTGAAACAATTTTTCACTTTTCTGCTAGTGGCTACCCTTTCCGCTCAATCGTTAGCTGGAAACTTTAAGGACCTTTATGAGGAACATTATTTCAATCACTATGTACCACGCCAATGCGGAAAAAATGTTCTGAACTTCGTAAAGGCGGTGAAGCAGTTGCAAGGCGACGTTGGCCGTTTGTACGTCGTCACCATTGTGAACAAAGGTTTCAGCGTCTTTGGAATGGTGAACGCTGAGAAGGCAAGAGGAGAGAGATTCCGAAGTCCCGCTGATGTAGAGGCGAATTGGTACTACCACGCATTTGTTCTCGATGACTCCGGTCTCGTTTATGACTTTGACTTTGGGACGACCCCGCGGGTCATCTCTATGGAAGAGTATTTGGAAGACATGTTTCTGGATGAACCGGAATGCAAAAAACCGACATCTGGGAGGTTTTGCGCTGGCCGCGCTACGAAGCTAAAGGACTATGAGTTCTCGTCCATCTCCGCTACCCAGGCGATCAAAGGCCAATCCGAACGAGTTAAAGAGGCCACAATGAGCAAGGTGGCCCATGATTGGAAGGTCCTCATAAACTAGTATCGATTGATTTACAGGTAAGGGTTGGCCTAGCCAAACTTGTTGATGCTAGAACCGCCATAGCCAAGAATAATGTCATCATATCTAAGTATCTATAATTATGAGCTATTTAAACAACAATTAGTAAAAATAGAGAAGTCCTTATACAAACCATGGCTCGCCAAATCAATTATGGCAGCTGAAATTCAAAATACCAAAACAATATTGCAGAAAATGATTCTACGTGTTAAACGCTCCCTCAGTTAACCCTTTTAACTTTTTATAGGAGATTTATTTATGACTAAAGTTCTTGCAGTAGTTTTGTTCCTTAGTTCCGTGGCGATGAGTGCCCCGATTTCATGCTCCGACTCCGATTCCACTTACGCTCTTTTGGTAAGCTCGAATCAAAAGACTGCCGTAGTAACAATCGGTGGCCAGGTTCCACAATTTGGCAAACTTGTTTGTAAACGGAGTCATCCAGCTGCATCGGAAGAGCACGTATTTATGACTTGTCAATCACCTCACGTTGCGGATGCAGGTTATACGGCTTCGCTCTACCTCATGGATAGCGAAGGTAATAATTCAGCAGTTCGCATCGAAGAATCATGGTTTGGTGGTTCACACTTAAGGGCGAATATTCCCTGCGTTTCCGCTCAGTAAAAGAGAGAAAATTTTCTCGCATTAAAAATGCGGCCTATCACCCTTTGGTGCGATAGGCCGCATTTTAATACCTATCACAATCCTAAGCACCGATACCGCTAAGTCTCCTACTGGAACTGCGTCTATGAGGAAGGCTTTGTGGTCGCTAGGCTCCGCGTCACAACAAATCAAAAGGACCCCCTCACATTTTTCAGTCCTTCTTCCGATACCTTGAATATATCTCAAGGAGGAATCATGGTTAAAAAACCTGTTGTAAAAAAGTCAGCCACGGAAACTGGAAAAGATAAAACTAGTAAAATTGTTAAACCGCAAGAAAAACAGATCTCTACTACATCGCAAAAAAAGGTAGATTCTCAAACGCCCCGAGCCGATCGGCACTGTGCTATTGCCTCTTGTAAACGCGAGTACCGCGCTAAAGGATACTGCAATAGCCACTACAAAAAATGGAAACAGGGCGCTTATGGGATTGCAAGATTCTCCTCCTGTGGAGATCTTGATTGCACAAAACCTATGTCGATGAACCGACACGGGTACTGTGAAGATCACTACCAAAATTATTATGTCAAAGGCTTAGCCATTACCAAAGTAGCGCCTATTGAAAAACCCGCGCCTGTTAAAAAAGAGGCTGTCGCCTAATATTTTATTTTCAAAAAAAGGGAATCGTTCTTTTTTGAACGGTTTCCTTTTTCTTTTCATTAGAATATTTTTGAGTTAGCCTGATTACCAAATGGGAAAACTCGCAGATAAACTACTAGCCTCACTCCCCGTTATTACCGTTGAAATCACTCCCCCCAAAGGGGCGGGAATCAAAAAACTAATTAAAAATGCAGAGCTACTAAAACCGATGGTGGATGCTATTAACATCACCGATTGCCAGCGCGCCTTGGTAAAGATGTCTAGCTTGGCTGCATCTCGAGTGCTTTTAGACCATGAGATCGAACCGGTCTTTCAACTCACCTGTCGAGACAGAAATAGAATAGCCTTGCAATCTGACCTGATGGGAGCTGGAGCTTTGCAAATCCCCAATATTCTCTGCCTCACAGGAGATCCTGTAAAGGTAGGCGACTGTCCCGATGCCAAATCTGTTTTTGAATTAGAATCGATCAGGCTTTTGCAATTAGCGAGAAAACTTCAAGCGGGCCAAGATGATAGCGGTCATAAAATGAATGCCCCTACCCGTTTTTTACTGGGTGCAGCGATTAATCCCACCCTTCATGGAAATTCGGGTCAGCTGAGTCGAATGGCAAAAAAGATCGAAGCGGGTTGCCAGTTTTTTCAAACTCAGGCCAATTATGATCTAGAGGATTTCAGAGGTTTTTGCCTTGAGGCCCAAAAATTAAATACCAAGGTATTAGCCGGTATTTTAATTTTGCACTCTTATGAAGCCGCTCTTTATATCCATGAGAATATTCCGGGCATTCAAATTCCTATTTCAGTTTTAGAGAGATTTAAAGGTTCTCCTAATGGCGAACAAACCGGAATCGATTTTGCAATCGAATCTATGATTAGCTTAGCCTCTGTGGTCGATGGATTTCATGTGATGTCGATACGCGAAGAGGCCCTCATTGCACAGGTACTGGAGACATACCACGGAAACACAAATTCTAAACCGAACCCCTCTTTACTTTAATCATTTAGATCTCAAAGCAAAGATGGTTCCCTTTGCAGGCTATGAAATGCCTGTGCAATACCAAGGTCTCCTTGAGGAAACTAAGGCGTGCAGGAGAGATGTCGGGCTATTTGATGTAAGCCACATGGGGCAGTTTTCTATTCGAGGAAAAACCTCGCTAGAGGAGATGCAAAAGCTGGTCACCAATGATCTTTCAAAAATTAAAATTGGGCAGGCTCAATACCATATGCTTTGCAATGAACGGGGCGGCGTCATTGATGATCTAGTTATTTATCGACGAGAAGAGGCCCATATTTATGTGTGCGTCAATGCCTCAAATCGAGACGCCGATTTCACCTGGATGAAGGAGAGACTCCCTCGAACTGTCGACCTCGAAGACCACAGTGAAACCACTTCATTACTCGCAGTGCAGGGACCCAAGGCAGAACTTCTTCTGAGTGCACTCTCTCCAGATATCAAAAATCATAATCTTAAATACTACTGGGCTGCAGAGGTTACCCTTGCAGGAATTCGCTGTTACCTCTCACGAACCGGATACACTGGAGAGGACGGATTTGAAATCTATCTTCCCCATACCCAAGCTTCACACCTATGGAATGTTTTATTAGAAAAAGGGAAAACATTTAATCTAACCCCCTGTGGACTCGGAGCTAGAGATACGCTTCGCTTAGAGATGGGTTACCCTCTTCATGGGCATGAGTTATCGACTGAAATCAGTCCACTTCAAGCCGGGCTTTCTTGGGTAGTTAAGCTACAAAAAACCACCCCCTTCATTGGGCAGGAGGCCCTTCAAAAAGAATCGACTGAGGGGTCCAAAACATTATTAAGAGCTTATCGCGTTAAGGACCGAAGAATTGCGCGCCAAGGTTATTCCATTTTTGACAAAGAGGGGAAAAAGGTCGGCACCATTACCAGCGGCACTCATAGCCCTCATTTGGAGGCTCCTATTGCTATGGGGTTTGTGGAAAGGGCCGTGGCCGAAGAGGAGACCCTTTGGGTGGAAATTAGAGAAAGCAAAATTCCGTTAATAAAAATAAAACTACCCTTTATAGCGCCTCACACTAAAAAAATCTAAAATATATGGGGTTGAAAACTCAAGCGACTATTCTGAACGGTGGCTCTTACGTAAAAAAATTCCTTAAGGGGTTCCATTCTTCTGCCCCCGCCTCCTCCCGCAACTAGATAGGTAACCTTGTCTATCTCCGCTTGGGTAAAGCTGTGGTAATGACCGCCTAGCCAAGCCTTCACACCGAAACGGGTGAGCAACTTCATTAAATTCATAGACTCTATGGCGTTAGCTAATTTCAAATAGGTTCTCTGTCCTGGAACGACCGGTAGGTAATGACTTAGCACAATAGTATGCACCGCTGCTGGCTCTTTTAATCTCTTCTCTAGCCATTCTGTCTGCCCCTCTCCAATCATTCCATCGGCCGAATCTAAAATTAAAAACCGACAATTTCCTAGCGTGACATCGTAATGTGAGGGGCCCATCAGATCTCGAAAATGGGTCCAACCGTCGTCAAAAATATCATGATTACCGATCACGTAAATGGCCCTATTTTCAAATCCAAATTCCTTCACCTGGGCTATAAAGGTTTCGAAATCTGCCTTAACCCCTTTATCGATCATATCGCCTAGAAAAATAATAAAGGCGTCATTATGATCCTGAGCCGCCTGGAGGATCACACGAAGTCTCGACGTGTCATCCCCGCCTAGGTGAACATCTCCCACC
>JABMMY010000393.1 GCA_013205415.1 Deltaproteobacteria bacterium | reverse complement strand
TTAATATCGTCGATTATTTCAGTCTGACTATTCAACTATTAATTTCGATGGGGATTCTTTTTGAACTACCCGTGGTCCTACTACTACTGGGGAAACTAGGAGTGATTAGACAGGAACTATTAATTAAATTTCGCCCGCAGGCCTATTTGGGGTTAGCTATTTTAGCCGCGTTTTTAACCCCCACTCCCGATGCCTTTACGATGTGTTTAGTGCTAGGCCCTTTAATTCTTCTTTATGAGCTCAGTGTTTGTTTAGTGAAATGGGTGGTTCAATAGACCTTTTAAACGAGGTTAAAGAACACTAAAAAAAGTATCGAAACTGATAATTCTGACATTTCCGGTTTCCATTTTCAAAAAGCGATCTATTTTTGAAGGCATAACGATTTGAAAATGAGGAACGCCTAGTTTTTTTTGAAAAACCTGAAAGGATTTGTCTAAATTTAAATCGTGTATTTTTGCTTCAACTGTAATCCACGGTTTTTTGTTTTTAACTAAGAGGAAATCGATCTCTCTTTTTTCTTTATCTCTAAGATAAAATAGTTCCATTTCGGCAGTTCCAGTATCAGAGATCGAATGGCAAAACTTTAATAAATGGCTTGCCACCATATTTTCAAAACGGGCCCCAGGGGATTCAATACTACTCCAATCGTAGAGATAAATTTTCCCTTCTTTTTTAAGGCTTCTTGAAATTGATTTACTGTAAGGCTTCAATTCGAAGTGATAAAAAAGAGTCTTAAGCAGAAGAAGCCATTTTTGAGTGGTAGTAAAAGCTACCTCAAGATCCTCTCTGAGAGATTCTGTACTAAGTGGAGAACCGACTTTCAGGGGAAGTAAGGCCGCTAAAATTTCAACTTTCGAAAGCTCATGAACCTGAGAAAGATCTCTTAGGTCCTGTTTAATTAATAAATCGATTCTGTTTTTTTGCCAGAGGGAATGAATGTCTTCTCGATCGCTGAGTAGAGGCTCAGGAAATCCACCGAAACGAAAAAGTGATTCTACTTCGGTTTTTGCTTTCGCCTCAGGCCACCCTTTGATTGAAAGAATCAAATGTTCTAATTCTTTAAATGATATTTTTTTTGAAGAAAGAAGTTCGCTGAGAGAAAGGGGATGTAAATGAAAATGGTAAAATCTTCCGAGTAAACTATCCCCACCTTTCCGATAGGTATCTAACTTGGAACTACCCGTGACTAAGATTTGTATCTGCTCGCCAAATTCATCGTAAAAGCCTTTTAACTCACGTTTCCAATTTCGACTTTTGTGGAGTTCATCCAGGACAATTCTAGGCGCCATTGCTGCTAAGGATTGTTCAGCTAGTAGTTCGGGCGACTTTATCCAGAGTTGCCTGAACTTCAATTGGTCCCAATTAAAATAGAACGACTTATCTAACAAGAGATCTTTAGCAAGAGTAGTTTTCCCGCATTGCCTTGGCCCAGAAATAAAAGCCATCTTATTTCTCTTTAAAGCCAGAGACTCTATGAAGGGGGAAATTTCACGCCTAATCATTATGACCATATTATCGCGAAAAGAAAATTGGGTCAAGACCAAATTAGTGTGAAAAGAAAGTTTAGTCGAATGGGGTATCGGCGGTTTAAAAGGGTGCTGATCGGGGCCGAATTCACTAGCGCACCTCTCAGTCGCACGGTATTAACAGTCTATTAAGCGCTCACCGAAAGGTGACGATAAGACGTTCATGAGAAGCGGCTATCTATTAGTACTGTGTTGTTCGATATTTTCTGTCGTAGCTGAGGGTAGCTATCGTGTCTATCAATTGCGTCTTAGGCACTATGATCAGGTGGGAAAAAAGAAAATTAATCGAGTGTTGTTAACCTCTATGGATCCCGTGCAGTACCAAAGCTTTCATAAAGGCCCACTAGCGATGCAGGTGGAGATGCTAGACACTTGGTATTGTCCTGGGGATACTAGTCTAAAAAAATATTGTAACAAACCGAAAGAGCCGATAGATCGGGGACCTGCCTCTCTAGATCATCCTAAGAGAAATAAGATCCCCTTTAATTTTCAGCCTGTCATTCCGTAGACAGTTTTATTTTTTTTTAGAATCTTTATCTGTAAGTTTATTTAGTTCATCTAGCATGGAATGAAGCTTGTGATGAAGTGATTGTAGTCTATCTAAATTATCCTTTAAGGTAATAATGGCACCCGATCTTTCTTTTAAAAGATCATTAAAACCCTCTGTAGTTTTTAGCTCTGCCGTCGGTCTGGCGACAAGAGGTGTTTTGTCTCGATTGAAATTTAGTGTCTGGCCCTCTTTTTCAATAGGAGTAAAGCCTTCAGCCTTTTCCATCTCATGTTTTTTTGCAATTAATTTGGTAATATCTGCATACATAAAACCAAAACCCTGTGAGCGATCTCTTTGAGCCATTTCTACTATCCTCCACTATAATCCCACGACAACATGGGCTCAGTTAATAATTGGGGTGTCCTTTACATTGGAACATCCACGGAGGGATCTAAAAGCACAGGATGTGCCATCGATGAAACTGTATTCTCTCAGGATTACAAATAATTATTACGGTAACTTAAAGTGAGTCGGTGTTTTTCAGAGGAGAACTGTGACAGTTCTGGGCTTTCTCGCAATGACGTAACTCGGCCTTTTTGTTTTGCTGTCTATCGTTTTTTAAACCCTCTTTTTTTTAATAAAACAATTCTAAGGGTATGGTTTTTTTTCGCTTTATATTTTTTGTTAAAATACCGATAGGCCCTATTAGGAGAGTGTATGTTCTGGGCAGATAAGATAGTCCCTGAAGAGTCTGGAGATAGGCGCACGATAGTGG
>JABMMY010000392.1 GCA_013205415.1 Deltaproteobacteria bacterium | reverse complement strand
TTGCCGCAGCAAAATTATTTTTCGTATTTGGATTAGTGGCGAGATTGTTTTGTGCTGCAATTATGCCGTTTTTTAAATTAGCTGCAAGTGTCAGCGGAATATTCCCTAGAAATTTTTGTCCAGATTTTCCATCCAAGCGCCCATCTGAGAAGTCCGCTGCTAAAGCATCATAAAAAACAGAGTTAGCGAAGCCTGCATCTAGCGCACCTACTTCCTTTAAATCCTGAATGTATTGCGAAAGACTGGCAATCGCAACCGCGGCCTTTCCACCGACTGTACTCCCATCAACAGTATCATCGGGGGATGTAGGAATTGCGGTTACGGTATCGGTAGTAATATTCAAAACCAGAGCAACATGGGCCACCGCTTTTTTATAAAGCCTACTATTTTCATCAGGCGTGCCTAAATTATTACTTAGCCTTTGTGCCACTATATGAGAGAGGGGAGTAATTGCAATTTCTGTTTTATTAGAAACATCTGGAATAAACGCAGACAGTACACCATTTTTCATTTCCCGATTATCCGCCTCATTTGTATAGTTTCCATCGGAGGCTTGTACTAGCAAAGGTATACCAGCTTCGAATTTTCCAGACACAGAGTATTCGCCATTAGCATTGGTGGTCGTTTCAGCGACTTGCACAAAGGAGCCATTTATCAGGCACTTAAATACTTTTACGGTTGCATTACGAACTCGACCTAATTGAACTACGCCCGTGATTGTATGACTATCTATTAATACCTCAGTGAGCGCATTGCTGGAGTTTTTACCGGCATTAATTTTATTAGGACAGCCCAGAAAAACAATGAGGTAGAGAATAATCTTAAAGTTAAAAAATATTCGCATGTACAGCTCCTGAATTATGGGAATAGTTCTCTATTTGAAACTGTACTTTAATTTTATCTGGCAATGATGCTTCAAAGATGTGAGGAAAAGCATAATCATAAAAACATAGTATTTATCCTATTGATAAAGTTCGTTTTCTTACTTATGAAACGCTAGAGTTCCCGGGCCCATTTTTAAAAAATGGGAGAGGGCTATCTCATTGATAGTTGATGTTTTTCCGTTAGCCCCTTCCAACTACCTGCCCCCAATAAATCGATTACAGTGGGCTAGGGTCCTTTAAATTCATCCCTACCCTTCATCTTCTGAATGATATTAAATCTAACTAAGATTACTTTTGCGGTTGACTTCCCGAATCATTTCCGTAACATCCAGTTCTTTAGACCAAGCCAGGAGGCGTACGTGGCCCGCATTACTGTAGAAGACTGTTTAGAAATCATCCCTAATCGTTTTGAGCTAATTCATATTGCCGCTAAAAGAGTGAAGCAAATGTCTAAAGGCTCTAGACCTTTAGTTTCCGGTTCACGAAACAAACCCGCTGTAGTAGCGCTTAGAGAAATCGCTGCAGGTTTGGTGACTAAAGGTCCTGATACGGATCCTGAAATCGAAGATTAAGATCAACTTACAATAAACCCAATAGATTCCCATCTGGGTTTCATAAGGAGTGGCGCATGAAGAAAAGTTTTACTTCAACACTCATAATGCTAGGACTTCTCACCGGTTTGACCGCTTGGTATGTTCTTTATGAACAGAAATACAGGCCCGAACAAAAGGATCAAGAGGAACAATCCAAAAAGCTTATCTCCTTAAGGGCCGACCAAATTTCAGAAATCAAATTAACCCGATTAAAAAACGCGCCTCTAGAGAGCTCCAATGCTCCTCTTGAAAAACTAGAATATGAAACTCTTCAACTAAAAAAATTGGGCCAAGAATGGCTTCTAGTAGACCCTGTGCAGGTGCAGGCAGATTCACTAGCTATCTCTGCTTTGCTTTCGGCCGTCACCTCTGCAAAACAGGAGCGCGTTGTAGAGGAACACCCCAAGGATCTAGGTGTCTTTGGGTTAACTCAGGCTTTGATTCACATTGAACTGAAAAAAGATAGTGTCGGTCCCGCCGAGGAGATATGGATTGGAATTGACACTCCGATTGCTCACAGTAGTTATGCAAGAGTAACCGGCTCTGAGAATGTTTTCAAAATTAATCGTTCTTTACGAAGTGGCCTCGATAAGGATCTATTTGCTTTAAGAAATAAAAATGTAGTCGATTTAAATCGAACTGAGGTCGCTGAAATTGAAATTCAGAACCCTAAAGAAAACATCATTCTTGCTAGTGACTCCAAGGACAATTGGACTTTAAGTCGTGAAAATATTCCTGCAGAATCTTTGGAGTGGAATAAAACCCTATCCCCTTTACTTGAGTTGAAAGCTGTTAAAGTAGCGAGTGAAAAGGCTGAAAAACCTGCTGAGTTTGGTCTAGATGAGCCAATGATAAAGGTAACCTTACTAAAAACAGATAAAAGTCGACGAACCATTCTTGTGGGTAAGGTCAAAGGGACTCTTTTTGCTAAAAGAGCCGATTTAGATACTATTTTTGAGATAGATAAAACACTTGAGGAAAGGCTTAAGACTCCTGCTCTCCAATATCGTAATAAACATATTGCTAAGTTTGATCGGTATGAAATAGCCAAAATTAAATTAGAAGCTGGGAAAGATTCCATTGAGCTTAATAAAGAGGGCATCTCCGATTGGAAGTTAGCTGCCGAACCTATTACTAAAATTGATAGTACCCAGGTGGATGCGCTTCTCACAAAACTACAAGACATTCAGCTAGTAAAATATCTATCTGGAGCAGAATCAAAAAACCCGATTAAAAACCCTCTTTTGAAAATCTCTCTTTTTGACAAAAAAGACAAAATTGAAAAAGAGGTTTTAGCTCTGTCTTTTGAAGGCTCAAAGGGTTTACAAATAAAGGTAAAAAAAACCGAACTGCCTTATATGTTTGAAATCTCAAAAGAGGACTTTGATAAATTAAATATTACCAAGCAAAGCCTGCTGCAATCGGAAGAAAAACCAAAAGAAGCGGTTAAGGTTCAGAAAAAATCTTAAAAATAGAATGGAGTCAAAAGTGGCATCATCAGTTAAAGGTAAATGGGCTTTAGTCTTAGGTGCCTCTAGTGGTTTTGGAGAGGCTATTTGTTTAAAGCTAGCTGAAGTAGGAATGAATATAGCAGGTGTTCACTTAGATCGTAAGGGCACTCAACCTCACGTTGAGGAGGTGATTCAAAAAATTCAAGGCCACGGAGTGAAGGCTAAATTCTTTAATGTTAATGCTGCTGATAAAGAGAAACGAAAAGAAATTTTAGCTGAATTACAAAAAACAGCTGAGGGTGGCATTCACTGTTTAGTCCATTCTTTAGCCTTTGGAACTTTAAAGCCCTTCACTAGTGAAGAGGAGAAGGACGCTATCTCTCCAGAACAGATGGAAATGACACTAAACGTAATGGCCCATAGTTTAGTTTATTGGACCCAGGATCTGTTAAGCACCCATCTTCTTAAAGAAGGGGGAAGAATTTATGCAATGACCTCGAGTGGAGGAAGTAGAGTGTGGCCTACCTATGGTGCGGTCTCTGCTGCAAAGGCCGCATTGGAATCGCACTGTCGACAATTGGCCCTGGAACTTGGGAAAAAAGGAATCGCAGTTAATGCTATTCGTGCGGGAGTGACCGACACTCCCGCATTACGAAAAATTCCCGGAAATGAAATCATGATCGAAAATGCGCTTCAAAGAAACCCAGGTGGAAGATTAACAACACCGCGTGATGTAGCTAATATTATTTCTCTGCTAGTTCTTCCTGAAGCAATTTGGATGACTGGAAATGTTTTAGGGGTCGATGGTGGGGAAGATATCACAGGATAATTAACTAGGCAGTCGGTCGCATTAAAAAACATTATGGAGAATAAAATGATTCATAGAATATTTATAGGATTAGTATT
>JABMMY010000391.1 GCA_013205415.1 Deltaproteobacteria bacterium | reverse complement strand
TGTCTTTCAGAATCCTCTCTGAAAAATCGTGGCCTATTTAATCCTAGTGCCGTTTCTAATCTTATAAAAAGAGATCGAGCGAAGCAGATCGATGCTACCTTTCTAATCTTTTCAATGATGAGTATTGAAATGTGGTGTCGGCAATTTTTAGACAAACGGTAGTAAATCCTTAGCCCAATACCCGCCACAAAAAAGGGCCCAATTATTCTCCGAACCGATTTCTAATTTATAGTCCAGCTAAAGGACCGACGTGCTTCATTACCATTATAGTCTGAGGCAATGACCTGAATCGTGTGCAGGCCCCTAGTTAATGGAAAGACCTGCGAAGCATTTTTTCTAAACCCCAAATCGATAATAGGTTTTCGGCAATCATAGTCACCACAGGCTATTTTTGAGGCATAAAATTGATTCACAAAGGTTTCGTTACTAGCTCCTCCAGGTAAGGAATCAAATTTCCAAACGATAAAGGCTGGAGAATCGTCGATAACTACCTTGATTTCATTGGGGGGTACCACAAAAACTTGACTCAGAAACAGATCCTTTATTTCAGCCGAGATAGTATAATTTGAGGCCGTTATCGTATTGCCTGTTACCACAGTTCCATTCTGCATAAGAAAAAAGGCTGTGATTTCAGGCGCCTCGGTATCTGATAAAAGCTCCAAAAATTCGAACGGGTTTAAATACACACGATCTTTGCCTAAAATATTGAGGTGAATGTGGTGATAGCGTTCCCCAAAGGTCACCACCGACCAGTAATAAACCTCTCCCAACTTTGTTCCAGCTGAAATCGGTGTTTTATTTTTATAGGCTTCAAATAAAGAGGCAGGAATAGAGTCTCTATCAATATGGTGATACTGCCAAATAAAACCGGCGGCATCTAAGATAGCCACCTCCCAATAGGCATCAATTCCTGGCATATAATTTTCAATGTTCACCACAGTTCCACCCGCGGCTGCTAGTACGGCACTGCCTGCATCGGCTCTGATATCTAGTCCGTGGTGAAAATAGGCGCCGTCTAATCCCCCATATCTTTGGTAGCTTGCCATCGTATGTCCAATAGATTGAATGGCCACAGGCCAGGGATAGCGCTTTTGAACTGTGAAATCTCTGGAACTTAAAGCTAAAGTTCCGAAGGCCCTATTAAGATATTGAGGGTGATAGTCTCTTTCGATCTCTTCATCGGATAGTTCCGAAGATTTAGCAAAGCTTGGGAGGCTCAAAGAGAGAAGTGTGGTAGCCAAAAGTAAAATTAATTTCATTGTGGGTGTCCTTTATATTTTGAAAACATTAACTGGCTTCAGGAAATGGAAGTTTTCCCAATTGTAATTGCATCTCTTGGTAATCTAGTAGTTCACTTAATCCCTCGATGAGTGGCTTGCAGAGGTAGTTTTCTACTAAAGTATGAGAGCGAAACCATAAGACCTGTGGTTGTTGTCTGCTAATCATCATGGGCGGATTGATGATCGGTGTGTCTTGTCCTGTTAATCTTTTAAGGAGGCCTAGAATCTCTGAAATAGTAGCAGGCTCTTCCGAAGCAAATATCTTGGTTGTGATTTGAGCGGTATAACGAGGATTTCGTACCTTTAACAAAGCTCTAATCACAAGCTCTGCACAGTCATTCATGAAAATATAGTCTCTTAAAGTTTCTAAAGGGACAAAAACATTTAAAGGTATTTTAAGTAAAGTAGATCGGCATAACTGAGAAAGTAGCCCCTGTGGTTTGTGAAGTTTTTGTCCAGGCCCGTAGAGATTAGAAACTCTTCCGATTAAAATGCGGAGGCTAGGATTTCTATGGGCCATCTGTTGTAAATATTCTTCCTGTATTAGTTTTTGTCGACCGTAATCTGAAATTGGATTTCTAGGAGTGTTTTCTTCGATAGGAAATACTTGTGTCCCACCCCACACGCCTCCCGCCGAACTGGCCAAGAAAAAACTGCCTTGGTTAAACTCCAAAGAGTAGGTTCTTTCCATCCGATTAATAAAAAAGGAGAGGACCTTCGTCTCCTCCTCTAGAGCTAAAAGCGATGTCCCCACCACTCCCGCACCGGCAGTCCAAATGATAGTCCATGAGGTGTAGTCGGCTAATTTTATTTTAAATAAATGTAACCGGGTTTCTAGTTGTTTTTGTAAAACGGTCGAGTTATCCCAGGAATAGGTCTCACCCGGAGGTGTCCAAAGAATAGACTCAGGATGTTGAAGGCGGTAACTGGCCGACAAAGCCGATCCGAGCAGTCCACCTTGACCGATAATCCACACTAAATTGCGAGACTCTTTTATCATAGTAGTTTGGTACAATGATTTTAGCATGGGCTTATCTCAAAACGAAAACGAAGTTCTTAGGGTGGAGGAATTAAGTTTTATTTTTCCTGACGCAAGCGGTCCTGCGATCGATCGGTTGAGTTTTTCATTGAACTCTTCCGATATTTTTTTTCTGATCGGACCTAGTGGTGCAGGTAAAACCACCCTTTTGAAACTCCTCGTGGGTATTTATAGTTCTAAAGATGGCGAAATTTATTTTCAGGGAGCTCCGCTAGGAAAACTATCACAGTCCCATAAAAAATTAGTCTTAAAACGTGTGGCAATGACCTTCCAGCGAAGTGGCCTATTTGATTCGCTCACGGTATTAGAAAATTTACTGTTTCCACTAAGGGAGCTCACTCTGCTGACCGCTAAAGAGAGGCTACAATTAGCAGAACAAATACTAGGGCAGGTAAACTTAACCGGAGCAGAGTCAAAATATCCCTTTGAAATTAGCGGAGGTATGCAGAAACGGCTGGGTATCGCGAGGGCCTTGGTTCTCCAACCTGAATTAATTTTATATGATGATCCTACTGCGGGGCTAGATCCGATCACCTCTCATCATATTGTTGATGTAATCTTGACTGCAAAAAATAAAAAAAAGACTGCAACACTTATTGCTACAAGTGACCTTGATCTAGCCTTTAGCGTTTCTAAAAAGACCGCTGCTAAAATTGGATTTCTTTATCAGGGCAAACTTATTCAAGTGGGTACTGAAAAGGAGATTTGCGATTCACGCAATCCCATCATTCACCAATTTACCAGAGGGCTTTTGCAGGGCCCTTTAACGGCTTCGGAATTATCATGATTAATATTAATAACCTTTGTAAATCTTTTGATAATCGGAAAGTTTTAGAAAATATTTCATTTTCAGTAGTTAAAGGGGAGTGTGTTTTTGTTTTGGGGAAATCGGGCGTTGGGAAATCTGTCCTTTTAAAAAATATTGTAGGCCTTGTTCTTCCCGACTCTGGAACTATCACTGTGGGCGAGCTTAAAGTTGATAGTCAAAGACCTAAAGAACTTTCTTTAATTCGCCAACGCTGTGGACTTGTTTTTCAATTCCCAGCTCTTTTAGATTCTGTAACGGTCTTTGAAAATATTTGTTTTGGATTGCGGGCTAGAGGCCTATTGACTTCACAGGTAGAGATTGAAGCTAGAGTGAAAGAAAAATTAAAACTTGTAGGTTTAAGTGAGATTGTTTTGGATCAAATGCCTACGGAACTCAGTTTTGGAGCTCAAAAAAGGGTGAGTATTGCTAGAACCCTGGCTGTAGAGCCGGAATACCTGCTGTTTGACGAACCTACGACTGGAATGGACCCCATTGCCACTGCGGGGCTTAATCAATTGATTAAAAATCTGACGGTTAAATTACAGGTCACCAGTATCGTAGTGTCTCACGATATTAAAAGTGCTTTGGCCGTGGGAACTAGAATTATTCTTTTGGAAGAGGGAGGGATTGTTTTTGACGGCAAACCTGAAGCCTTTAAAACCTGTTCGATTACATTGGCGCAGGAATTTCAAATGGGGTTTGATTATCATGCCTAGTCTTTCATTCTTGACCACTCTGGGGGGCATGATTTTATTTGCCTGGGAGTGTGTGTTGTTAACACTACAAAGGAAAACTAAATGGCATCAGGTGCTAGACCAGATCTTTCAGGTCGGGGTTAGATCTTTAGGACTGACCGTGGTTGCGGGACTATTTGTCGGCGCTATTATGGCTCTTCAAATTGATCTTCAGTTAAAGGATTTTGGAGCCGAAGCTTTTTTAGGTGGGCTCTCAACCTCTACGACGCTACGTAATATTGGACCGGTTCTTATTGCCTTTCTACTTTCAGGAAAGGTGGGTGCCTATACGTCAGCGGAATTGGGAACGATGGAGGTTACCGACCAGCTCAATGCGATTCGTCTCTTGGGAGCCAGCCCTTTGGAATATATTATTCTGCCAAGAATATGGGCGGTTGTAATTTCCAGTTTCCTACTTTTAATCGTGGGACTGATGATAACGATCTTTGGCGGGATTATTTTTGCCGAGGTCATTGGAGTTAATGCGCTTAATTACATTCAAAACATTCCACGTATTGTTACGGTCTGGAGCATTGTTCTCAGTGTAATAAAAAGTTTTCTTTTCGGAGCTATCATTGCGGTGGTCTCTTGCTATAAGGGATACCACGCTAAAGGTGGCTCTGTGGGAGTGGGAATTGCTGTTCAGAGTTGTGCGGTGACGAATCTCATTTTAATTATTATTACCGATTTTTTATTGTCCATGGCCTCCTCCTGCTTGCAAGATATTTTTAAAGTAGGCTACTTATGATCATGACTTGGTTCGGGCGAACTGTAATTCTAAAATTCGGCGAGTTTCTTGCTACCTTTTTTTTAATGATCTCCACCGTTATAGCCGCAATTAAACAGGTACTAAAACTTAAAGTTAGGGCGAAAGAAACCGTTTCACAGATGTACCTGCTCGGAGTTCAAAGTTTTTCGATTATCTTAGTGGCCATGGGATTTGTGGGTCTCATGTTAATTATTGAACTGGCGTTTCATATGAATTTAGTTTTGAAACACGACTCCTTAGTTCCCGCCTTCTCCGCCATGTTGATGGTAAGAGAATTAGGCCCGGTGATTACCTGTCTTCTTTTAACCTCCAGAATCGGAGCCGGTATTGCGGCTGAGATAGGGAGTATGAAAATTACGGAGCAGTTGGATGCTTTAAAAATGCTATCTATCGATCCTATCGATTATCTAGTGGTCCCACGCTGGGTAGCCTCCATATTTGCAGCCGTTACCTTAACTGTAATCTCACTAGCCATAGCGATTTGGGGCGGGGCCTTTTTAGCAGCACAAAAACTAGGCACTAGTCCCGGAGAATATTTTAACACCGTATTTTTCTTTGTTAAGTTTCCAGATTTAGCCCGCTGTATCGTGAAGTCTGCCGTTTTTGGAGGTTTAATTCCAATCGTTGCAGCGTATCAGGGTTTTAATTGTGAATCGGGTAGTGCTGCAGTGGGTGAAGCTGCGACTCAGGCCGTCGTTAGAACTAGTTTATACATCATCATTGCAGATTTTCTTTTAACCTATTTATTCTACGCGATATAATAGTCTTAGAGCGTTGGATACTATTTGATTCGGATCTTTCCACCTCAAAGGTATCGGCTCCCAATAAATATTTTCTATTTAAATAAATCAGACATGTAGGTTCGACAACTAAGAAGGTAAGTCGCTTTATGCCAACAAACGCCAAAGGTTTGCAGAGAGAGTTTTGGGTAGGGGCTTTATTTATGACCGTTGTGGTCCTACTCGTTATTTTCGGCTGGTTAATGGGAGCGATAGGCCCGCTTCAGAGGCACTTGAAGATTTTTGTTCTTTATAATTTTGCAGGTGGAATAGAGGTAGGGTCTCCTGTCAGAGTTTCTGGGGTAAAAGTAGGAAAGGTCTCAAAGATTGAATTTTTGCCGGCTGCAGTTGAGAGTCATAACGATAGCGCGAGTCTAAAAATAACCATGGATGTTTCTATGAACGCGGCTCCTATTGTCCGAGAAGATTCTAAGTTTTACGTCAACATGGCAGGAATCATCGGAGAAAAATATATTGAGATTAGTCCCGGCACCTCCGTCTCACCCACCCTACATACTGGAGCTACGGTTCGAGGGGTGGACCCGCCAAGAATCGATCAGCTTCTGTCTCAGGGCTATGGAGTCTTTGGTCGTATTACCGACTTCATGGATGAAAATGAAAAAACCCTCTCTGAGTTCCTAGGGGGTATGAAGGAGCTGATTGCCGATGCTAATAAAATATTAAAGGGTAGAGAGCGACAAAAAATTACGGGCCTCATAGAAAACCTAAATGCAGTCACCGGCGATCTTCATGAAATTTCTAGCCGATTAAAGAATCCAGAAACGATAAAATTTTATGATGAAATATATGAACTAGTGCATCGGGCCCATGCGATCGATAAACCGACATTGCAAAAGTTTCTGCAAGAGGACGGTATCCGCGCTCGCGTTTTTTGAGTGATTAAACAGAGAAAGAAAACCTGTGAAAATAGTTAAATATTATAAATTATTT
Organism: Deltaproteobacteria bacterium; assembly: GCA_013205415.1. Lineage (GTDB taxonomy): Bacteria > Bdellovibrionota > FAC87 > UBA2466 > UBA2466 > UBA2466. The sequence goes on along the minus strand of JABMMY010000391.1, from coordinate 1,732 downwards.
TTTATTTTACTCTCAATGAGTTTGTCCTATAACGGATTAGCCTCCGAAAAACTGGAAGAACAAAAGATGAATAAGCGCTTTGGCGTGGGGGTCGCAGCGGCAGGCCCATTATCTGTGTTGGGACTAGAATTTGATGTGAATATCACAGAACAAATATCTGTGAGTGGCGGATTGGGCACCGGTCTTGATTATTCAACCTTTACGATCAAGGGAAAATATTTTTTACTTGGCGATAAGGTCAGCCCCTATTTTGGAGTCGGCCTAGCCAGATGGTGGACCGATGGCACTAAAGAGACCAACCTTAATCCTGGCGTATTAAAAAATAAATTTCTTTCAGGAAATGATTATTCAAAGGGATTCGACATCTGGATGATCTATCCCTCGATTGGGGTTCAGTACCTGCACCCCATGGGCATCTCTTTTTATGCCGAGGCACAGGCCCTTTTTAAAATACCCAACCTGGCTAATGGAACCTACGCCGGCCTAGGGTCTATTATTTATTTTTAAAAAAATGAAAACCCTCTTTAAAAAATTAAGCCCTGGAGTGCGCTCGTTGAAAACCCAACTTGCGATCTACTTTATTCCAGTGGCCCTAATTCCTGCTATTGGAGTGAGCTACTACGCCACTCGTGCGTTCGAAGAAACCAGTCAAGAAACTCTCTCTCGCAGAGCTCAGTCTGAAAGAGACGTGATCGTTTCTGAAATAGAGGGTAAAGAAAAGATATTTTTTGATGAAGCGAGACTTCATTCAAAAACCCAGAAATTATCCACCGCTTTATCCCAGAAGGATATTTCCCAAGCGACACAAATTGTAAATAATTATCGACCTGGAATTAGGGCCCGACTTTTTACTCAAGAGGGTGTTTTTTGGACGAAAAGAGATAGGAATGTTATCGATCCGCAAATTCCCTATATCTCAAAAGAGGGTTTGCGTAGAGTGAGAGCCTTTAATGAAACCATTGAACGGTACTTTTCATCTGACGATAAAGGGTTAGTTACCGTGATTAGAATGTTAATTCGCGATAGAGATAGAGTCTACGGTATTCTCGAAGAGGAAAGTATGTTTGGCGTAAAGGAATTTGCTGAACTAAAACGTAAACGGGGTTGTGAACTGTTATTTTTGAGTCGAGATTTTGGTTCGATGGCCGGAAGTTATATCCCTTCTAGGGATGAAATGAATAGGGTTTCCCAGCGGGCATTTCAAGTTCCAGAGTCCGGCCTATGGGAAGGGTCTAAAGAGGCTACCTATGTTCATTTGGGCGAGGAACGGTATGCTACTTTTTTATATGACATGCCCGGAGTTTTTGGTCGAATTAAGAGGTGGGGATACCTAGGCGTTTTTATCTCTATGAATTCTGTAGATACCACCTCGGCGAGAGTCCAGAAAAATCTAATCTATGTTACCTTAATTTTAATTTTGGCCTTTGCGGTCTGGATCTTTATATTTGCTAATCGGATTGTTGAACCGGTAGAGAGATTAGTTCTTGCCATGAAACGGATTAAAAATGGAAGGGTAGAGGAAATTCCAGCCCTAGAATCTCCTTATGAAATTCAATATCTAATCCACGCCTTTAACGACATGGGTAGAAACGTGATCTCAAATAAAAGGGCCTTAGAGTTAAAAGTAGAAGAGCTAAGAAAGGCCAATCAAGAGATTAAAACAACGCAAACTCAACTGGTTCACTCGGCTAAAATGATTTCATTAGGCCAGATCGTAGCAGGCGTAGCGCAT
>JABMMY010000390.1 GCA_013205415.1 Deltaproteobacteria bacterium | reverse complement strand
TCCTTACCGTCAATTTCACCTGCGTGAATTCCCCCTTGGAAATAGATTACAGGTCTCTGTTTTCTCTTTACCCAAAAGGCACTGAGTCCGCGTTTTGAATCGGCCACTACCAAGGCCCGCATCGTTCTTCCCTCTGGCGTGGTGCCAAAAGAAATACAATCCACCTGTTCGGGATACCTTCTGGCAAATATTTTACAGAGGCGTTCCACCTCTAGATAACGCCCCGTCTGTTTCCAGTTTGAAATCTCTCCTAGGGTTTTTAAGGCTTTGGTATTTCCAAAGGTCGAATTGGTTATCAGAAATGTAGTTAAGAAAAAAAAGAGTCTCATACTCTTCGGCTACACTAAGTTTAAGTTTCTGCCAAGAGACGTAGAGTTATTTTTTGATCGCAATCTCTTTTGAAAAGGACTGAAGACGACTGAGTAAATTCTCACGGGTTTTTTCAGGAAGATTTTCTAATGCCACGGCACATTTTTTTACATTTAAGTGTAGGAGGCAATGATGATTCACCTTGGCCTCTAAGTCTTCGGTGCTAGTTTTGGTAAGCATAAGGATAGCTAGGGCGGTAAAGACTAAACTAACGGTACCCGCAGAGGCCATTTTTTTCCAAGATTCAATAGTTCGTCTGGCTAAACCAAAATGGTGGATAGAAAACAAAATACCTCCCACCACAGATAGCAACATGACCCGTTTAAAAAGTTCATTCATTAAAAAATTAGAGAGGCCAGGTGACACCTCGATTCGCGTAGCCAGTAGAGTCGTAAAACCCACCACCGCTAGTGCCATTTTTCCTAAAAGCATAAGGGAACTAAGCTCCATATCAGCAATATGAAGTCCCTCACTTTGATGAATGGCCGGCTGTTTAAATCGTTCTAAAATAGAATTAAGATGATGACATGCCCTTCGACGAGTTCTAATCCCCCTGAAACCAATGGGGCTAATGGGGAGAATTTCGGGTAATAAAAAGAAGGAAAGGGCACGCAACTTAAAGCCCACCTGTATCCAGGAGGATAAGACCACACGATTGGCATCGTGACGAATATCAACAAAGGTAGTGTAGTAATTGGGATCAATTCCTTTAGAGTAAAGTCTACGATGAGCCTTACAAGCGATCATATGATAGTGATTTTCATGGGCCCAATTTTCAAAGGTAAACCAAGACTCTGCGCGCACATCAAAGGCACGAGTCCACTGCCCTTCACGATTTATCTTCTCACCTATAAATTCTTTTGACCTGTGTGAGCGTTTTTTAGTTTTTTTTAATATGCCTGTATTCACAAATACTTCACCCTATTAACGGTTCTACCGAACTAAAGAGCAAGGCTAGTGCCAAGAGAGGTTAGGATACCTGCAGAATACGACACCTAAATTAGCCTAGAAGGCCTTTTTCTAAAAATAACTTAGGCGTATTTATGGCACTCTGTGGAAAATTTATGACGCCCAGAAAAAAGGGAGGTCTAATACCTAGGAACCTTCATATCGATCTGTAACGACCAGGCTTCAATTCCCCCTGCGATATTTTGAACATCTAGAAAACCAAGATTTCTTAAAAAGGCTACGGCCTGAGCACTACGCATGCCATGGTGGCAGAGAACCACCCAGCTTTTTTCTGTATCTAGCTCTTGGTATCGTTGGGCCAATTCACTTAAAGCTAAATGGGTGCCACCGATATTAGCAAAAAGAAATTCATCCTTTTCCCTGACATCTAAAATCTGAATCGTTTCCTTATTATCTAGTTTCAGCTTTAATTCCTGCACGGTCATAATTTAGCTCCTGGTCTAGGTGATTCTCTACCTAAAATTTCAGGAAAATAGAAGAGGAAACCGTTTTCAAACTAAGATTCCTAAGTGACGAAGCACGGGTCAAGGATCTTGCAAAATCTTATGCTTTAGGTCATGAAAGAGGTCTTATGGAATCACTACAAAAAGACCCTCACAGATGGATTTATCCTGAAATTACCCCTTATAGGACCGGGCGACTCAAGGTCTCCGTGCTTCATGAACTTTATTTTGAAGAGAGTGGAAACCCCAAAGGAAAACCGGTGGTATTTGTTCATGGAGGTCCTGGCGGAGGCACCGAGGCCAAGCATCGCAGGTATTTTGATCCTAGAAAATATCGGATCATATTATTTGATCAAAGAGGCTGTGGAAAAAGCACTCCCCATGCCTCAATCGTCGATAATACCACATGGGATTTAGTGGATGACATGGAAATTTTGCGTAAGGAGATGAAGGTTGAAAAATGGCAGGTCTTTGGGGGGTCATGGGGAAGCACGCTAGCTATTGCTTATGCTGAAACTTTTCCAGAGAGAGTTAGTGAACTTGTCCTACGCGGAATTTTTTTACTCCGCCAAAAAGAGATCGATTGGTTTTATCAATCGGGTGCGAGTGCGATCTTTCCGGATGCGTGGGAACCCTATTTAAATGCCATTCCAGAAAAGGAACGCCATGACATGGTGTCGGCCTATTACAAAAGACTCACCAGCTCCGATAAAAATATCCAACTCCAGGCGGCCAAAGCGTGGAGTATTTGGGAGGGAAGCACGAGTCAGCTTTTCCCAGAGGCCGATTTCATTTCGCATTATGGAGACAGCGAATTTGCAATCGCCTTTGCTCGTGTAGAGTGCCACTACTTTATTAACAAAGGCTTTATGAAAACCGACGGACAATTATTAAATGATGTGGGTAAGATTCGTCATATTCCTGGAGTGATTGTGCAAGGAAGGTATGATGTAGTTTGTCCCTTAGATAGTGCTTGGGCACTTCATCGCGCTTGGCCAGAGGCCGAACTTATTATTGTTCCCGATGCAGGCCACTCCGCTTTTGAATCGGGAATCTCTAAAGCGCTTATTGCGGCGACAGATAAATTTGCAGGATAGATAATATTTCAGAAGAAAGCGGGAGTCCCCGTAATCTCCTGCCCTAAAATAAGAAGATGAATGTCATTTGTCCCTTCGTAAGTAGATACCGTTTCTAGATTGCAGAGATGGCGCATCGTTTTGTATTCATCCATAATGCCATTCGCCCCTAGAATATCTCGACATGTTCTTGCCACTTCGAGCGCCATTTCTACACACACCTGCTTGGCTAAACTTACCTGTGGGGGCTGAAGTTTTTTTTGTTCTTTAATTTGGGATAACCGATAAATTAAAAGTTGGCTTTGAGTAATTTTAGTCGCCATGATGGCTAGTTTTCTTTGCACCAATTGGAATGAACTTAAAGTTTTATTAAAAAGAATTCTATTTTTTGTAAAGTTAAGGGCCTCAACAAAGCAAGCCTCTGCAGCTCCTATCACACCCCAGGAAATTCCAAATCTGGCCTGGTTCAAACACTGGAGCGCCGATTTTAATCCCTCCGTTTTAGGAAGGAGCGATGATTTAGGAATCCTTACCTGATCAAAAATTAATTCTGAGGTGACCGAAGCCCTAAGCGATAATTTATTTTGCATCTTAACCACTTTAATTCCGGGTAATTTTAAAGGAACTAAAAATCCACGAATGCCATCAACCGTTTTTGCCCACACCACTGCAATTTCAGAAATATTACCATTGGTGATCCACATCTTAGATCCAGTTAATAGATAATGGTCCCCCTTATCTTCGACGGAGGTTTTCATAGCCGAGGGGTCGGACCCTCCTTCAGATTCACTTAATGCAAAACAACCGATGCTTTCCCCTTTAGCAAGTCTTGGTAGCCAATGAGATTTTTGCTCTTCACTCCCAAATTCATGTAGGGGAAACATCACCAGAGCGCCTTGTACCGAGGCCGCACTCCGCACCCCAGAATCACACCTCTCCAACTCCTTCATCACAAGGCCATAACTCACGATATCCAGTCCTGGAAGGCCATAGCCGGTTAGAAAAGAGCCCATCATCCCCATAGCCCCCATTTTAGGCAAAATAGAAACCGGAAAGTCCTCGGTGCGATAGGCGGTAATAATTAAAGGCTCAATCTCCTTTTGAATAAACTGTCTTACGGCAGATTGAATCTGCTTTTGTTCTGGCGTGAATAGACTGTCAATTTCAGCAAAATCTGGAAAAGGGGAGATGAATCGCGACATGACTATTTTCTATATCGAATAGAGGATTAGGGAAATAACAATCCTTACGCCTTGGCTAGAATCTGAATTGTGTTGTTTTTTCCATGAATTCATCACTACGACTTCACAGGTTCTTACAAATTGCTTCATTAAGTTATGGGACACTGAGTCTTGTAGTGCTGATGCTGTACGTAGACATCCCCGATTAAATCCAACTACTAACAACTCATTAATGGGAGAAAATATTATGCGTACAAAATCGATTGCTACCTTTTCAATAGGCCTTATTCTTTTAGCCGCTTGCGGTAGAGAATATCAAAAATCAATGTCAGAATCGGACGCTCTAGATACGTTAACGGGTGTCTCTGAATTGAATTCTTATGCAGCTGCTAGAGGAAAGAAAAAACCTAAAACCCCAGCCCAATCGGTTTCTGTAGCCGAACTACAAAAACTATTGGTTCAATTAATTGCAGAAGGAAAAATTAAGGTTCCACAACAGGTTAGAGGTGCGACCGCCCCCTCTTCTGCAGCAGATTATATTGCAGCACTTAATGCAATCTTCTCAGTGATTCCTCAAAGTAATGGGAACTTAAGTTCCTTCTCATTAGCTTTGAGTCTCATGGCGATGTTTGCTGGGAATATGGAACAGGGTAAATTTGACTTAACTACAGTGCTTAGCATATTGCAGCAGTCATTACCTTATGTAGCGGTCATTGCTCCTCAATATGTTCCACTAATTCAAGCCCTACTCATCATCATTCCTATCGTGATGACCTTCATGAATACGATGCAGCCTGCAGCGATGTTGCATACCATGAACTTTAATCATGCTTAATCGATAATCATAAGATGAGAAAAATAAGGCGGGGCCACCTCTTTAAAAAGAGGTGGCCCCGCTCAGTTTTTTTAAACTAATTCTTCTAGTGCGAAATAAAAATAGGAGATGCGGCCTATCGCAAACCCTTTTTTATCCTCCGCTAGAGGCTATTTTTTTACCTTTGAATAGCTTTGACCTCAGAACGATCTCCACGAAACTCATATAGTGAGTGACTTTCCGAGGACTTAATTACAGTAGAAACTTTAAAGTTAGTTCCTAATAGAATAGAAGCGATCGGATTTTCACGAGTTCCTGAGTTAACTACAGATACTTTTTCTACATCATAGGAAAGGGTGTAACCCCAAAGAACCTCTACATTAGTAGGTATGACAGTTACATTTTCTAGATATTTTCCTCGTCCATCATAAGTACCGCCAAAACGGTGGACTAAAGAATAG
>JABMMY010000389.1 GCA_013205415.1 Deltaproteobacteria bacterium | reverse complement strand
CAGTAAAGCCCTTCGTAGTGATCTAAATAAATATCACCCGTATCCATCAGCTTTTTAATGAAGTGTTGCACTACTTTTTTGTGGCGATCTTCGGTGGTTCTAATGAAGTCGTTATATTGAATTCCATAGAGCTTCCATGCCTCTTGATATCTTTGCACGACACGATCCGCTAAGGCCTGGGGAGTCTCATCGGTCTCTTTGGCCTTCTTTTGAATTTTCTGCCCATGTTCGTCGGTACCGGTCAGAAACCAAACCTCTTTACCGTTCATTTTTTGATATTGAGCCATGATGTCGGCCGCTACGGTCGTATAGAGGTGTCCTATATGAGGAGCATCGGTCACATAATAAATGGGAGTGGTAATATAGTATCGAGAACTCAAAGAGAAACTCCTGAAAAGTGGGTTCTTAGTAAACTTTCGAGCATTAAACCGTAATTGGCATTAGAACGCAATCGGCCCTCTAGAGTGACTAAGGCATCAAATTTGAGGGTCAGATCATGGGATGAAAGAGATTGAAATAGTGACCGATTGGGAATGCCAGATTCTATGGCGAGTAGACTTTGGTACAACTCCGATTGAAGAAACTGAAGGAACAGTAGGGCCTCCTCCTTTTCATTAAGAGCCGTAGATACCTGAAAAAAATTGTTTGTTGTTATCGCATTGATAAAAAGGTCTCTATATTTCTTTTCCGATTCTGGTGAAATAAAAAGACCCTCCTTTTCCGGTCGAAAGGTGAAGGCAATACATCTCGAAAGAATTGTAGGTAATAGTGATCCACTTTGAGTGGTGGTGAGAATAAAAAATCTTCCCTCTCCTGGCTCCTCCAAAGTTTTAAGAAAGGCGTTGGCCGCTGCCGAGTTCATGCGATGAGCCTCTTCGATTACACAAATTTTGTGAGGGCCTTCTATCGGAGTCACTCTCATTTGCCCAATAACCTCTCTTACCGTTTCTATTTTTAAAGTGTCTTCACTATCCTCTTTAAAAAAATAAACATCGGGATGAATCTCCTTTTCAATTCGTTTGCAGGTAGAGCATTGATTACAAAATGAACTATTTATTTTTTGTTCACAAAACAAAAATTTTGCCATGCCTTTAGCAACCTGAAACTTAACCTCTTTTTCGGGGCCAATAAAAAGTAGTGCAGGATGAACCCTTTGAGACTGTAAATAGCGAGATAGTCTCTCTTGAACTAATAGGGAGCCCGTGGCTCCCAAAGCACCTATTGTTCCAGCTTTTTCCAAAGTGATTGTCCCTTCATTTTTTGAATTCGATTACGAATTAATTTTTGAATAGCGGACTTCACCTCTTCCTCTGAGAGCGCTGCATTTATTACCTGAATACGTTTGGGATATTTTTTACTTAAAAGTAAAAATCCTTGGCGAACTTTTTTATGAAAAGCGACCTTTTCATTTTCCATCCTATCTAATTGGGCATTGGAGGATTTGTGATTAAATTTTTGAGTCAATATTCGCTGCTGCACTCTAGCCAATCCTATTTTTTCTGGAATATCTAAGATAATAGCAATGTTTGGATAGAGGCCGTCTGTGGCGTAATCATTTAGGGCCATCGTCCACTCGAGTCCTAATTTGCGGCAGATACCTTGATAGACATTCGAGGAATCGGCGTATCGGTCACTGATCACAACCTTTCCTGCTTTGAGTGCGGGGAGAATGCACTCCTCAACATGTTGAGCCCTATCTGCAAGATACAGAAGTAGTTCAGCCCTATGGGAAATTTCGGTGTTTTTGGGGTCTAGTAAAATCTTTCGAATTTTCGATCCGATTTTAGTTCCCCCGGGTTCTAAAGTTAACACCACGGGAATATTATGATCGGTAAAGTATTTTACTAGATGACGAATTTGGGTAGACTTTCCTCCCCCTTCGCCCCCTTCAAAACTAATTAAAAAACCGGAGTTAGACCGTTTACTGCTTTTAAGTTTCATATCGCACACAGCATAGACAACTTTCTAATGAACAGTTAAGTATAATCTTCGATTTTTTGCTTGGCTGGTGGAATTGGTAGACACGCAGGTCTCAGAAGCCTGTGGGGCAACCCGTGGGAGTTCAAGTCTCCCGCCGAGCAGATCTAATTTTAAAATGGGCGTAAAATCGGCTCTTAATCTTTCGTAGTGGGTAGTTCCATCAAGGCTCAGTGAAAACAGGCAGCCAGCAACCAAGATAATGTGATGCCTTACGTTATGTGAGACAGCTCTGGGGTTTAATAGGTGCATAGCTAGCTGGGGTGGCTTACTAGCGGTTTGCGAAAACTAACCGCTTGCGGAGAAACTTGTAGCAATCATTACAACCTTGGCTTGCTTAACATTCGTTTATTTATGCGCAATAAGTTCTTGAATCAGAATAAAAGAGGCGCCGCCCCAGCCCAATACTCGAATCCAATTGCTTAAGATTAGTTTTTGAATGTTTGCTCGGTTGTACTCTCTTGAAAGTTTTTGGTGCAGGGGCATTGATAGGAACACCGTAGTTGCAACTGCTAAAGCGGTAAATAGATAAAGCAGATTAGAGTTGATAAAGATCGTACTGAATAATTGCAAAGCCATCGGCACCGCAACTACCCAACCTGTTCGCCTGGCGTGAAAATGGTGAAATTGGGTCCAGTCTTCTGGGCGGATGAGTAGAAAACTTGGATAGTGAACTAGTTGAACAAAACTAATCACGCCAAACATAAAAATATTTGAATAAAGACACGCCACAAAAAACCAATTTACTTTTTCCATGCTAACCTAAGAATATAGGCAAAAGGAATCCACCAAATCAGATCATTTAAAACAATCACACCTCCAAATGAAATGTTAAAGCGACCCTGTAAAATTGCCCAAACGAACCCTATTGGCCCAAAAACTTTTCCTAGCAGTCCTACCAATACAATGGGCCAATGCTTGGTAGGATCGTGAGCAGCTAAAAAGTAACCTATTCCATAAACTCCTACGATCATTCCAATACACTGCCAAAGCTCAGGATAATTAGGGATATCCAAACCGGCCAGTGTAAATACTTTATTGGGCCACAAAATAGCAACGGCCCCCCAAATGATATTGTACAAAGCGGCAGCAAATAGAACGAGTGACGACCCTTTGCTTTCAGAATTTATTT
>JABMMY010000388.1 GCA_013205415.1 Deltaproteobacteria bacterium | reverse complement strand
GCCGCATTAAGTGCAATATCTTTTCTTATTCTTGATCCCTTGGTTCCCACGTTAGAAAAAAAGAGGCTGCTCCTTGAAAAAGGGGCCGATACTAGCGAAGAGGCTCTTCTAAGTTTTAACAGAGACCGTTTCTGGTATCGAAGCGGCATGGCTATTTACAATGTAGGCCACTTTGATCAAAAGAAAAATATTCTTGAGGACATTAATCTTTTTATTCTTACCCCAACTGGGACAATAGAGAAAAAAATTAAGGCCAAGAGAGCTGTATTTAAAGAAAATGATTGGAATGTAGAGAATGGTCATATCATCCGTTATCCCGAAAGCCATTTTCCAACGGTAGAAACCTTTGTCTCCCAAAGAGGTTTAATTCCTGAAAAACCTGGGGATTATAAAACACTCGAAATTCAGCCGGAAACGATGCAATTGAAAGAGCTACGAAAAAATATTGTTCGCAATCGCTCTTATGGTCTCGACACCACAAGACAACAGGTGAGTTACCACGAAAGAATTTCAATGGTCTTTACGCCTATTATTTTTGTACTTCTTGGAATTGCCTTTGTCTTAAAACCCTTAAAGACCCAATCGGTTGCAAAGGGGGTCGCATTTTGTTTTCTGGTGGTCTTTATTTATTTGATCATCTTTCGTATGATGATTAGCGTGGGCAAGGGGGGCCATTTACCTCCCTTAATAGCTGGGTGGACTCCTAATCTTATATTTCTGGCTATCGCCTCAATTATGATTTGGAAAAGAAGATAATATGATTTTAGATATTTTAACCTATCCCAATTCTGAACTGCAAAAAACCTCTAAACCGGTTCAGAAGTTTGATAAGACACTTCACACTCTTTTGAATAATATGGCCGACACCATGTACGATGCTGAAGGTATAGGGCTAGCGGCTCCCCAGGTGGGGCAGAAGATCAGAGTCTTTATTATTGATATTACGACTGAAGAGGAGGAAGAAAAAAAGCTTTATGAATTTATTAATCCTAAGCTAAGCCAAGGCACCGGAAGCATTACTTTTGAAGAGGGCTGCTTGAGTGTTCCTGGATTTACAGAGGAGGTAAAAAGAAAGGAGCAGATTAAAGTTAACTATAGGGACCGTTTCGGTAGGTCTAAAACTATAGCGGCCGAGGGTCTTTTAGCCGTAGCGATTCAACATGAAAACGATCATTTAGATGGTATTTTATTTATTGAAAAGTTATCAATTTTAAAAAGACGTATGGCAAAAAAGAAATTAGCCAAGGGAATCAAACTGTAAATGTTAAAAATTATTTACATGGGGACTCCCCCGCTTGCAGCAACGATTCTAGAAAAGATCTGTAGCGATCTTTATCCCCCTATTGCGGTCATCACGCAGCTAGCTAAAGCCACAGGGAGAGGTCAGAAGATCACCGCTTCAGCTGTAGAAGACACAGGAAAAAAAATAGGCATTCCAGTAATATCATCTTCAAATATAAATATAAACCCGACCTTGGATATCTTAAGAAATCTAGAACCGGATATTATTTTAGTCGCGGCCTTTGGCCAAATTTTAAAAGAGGAGGTGCTTAATCTCCCACGCTTAGGTTGTTATAATGTACATGGTTCTTTACTTCCCGCCTATCGTGGAGCGGCCCCCATTCAGAGAGCCATTTGGGATGGGCAGAAAATCACCGGAGTTACTGTTCAACGAATAGTTAAAAAACTAGATGCGGGTGATATTTTTTTAAAAAAAGAGCTGGCGATTAAGCCCAATGAAACCTCAGGAGAACTTATGGATCGCATTGCAGTTCTTGGCGGGGAGGCCCTAGTAGAGGCGATTAGACTCCTCGAAGTAGGAGGGGGTACCTTAACGCCCCAAGATGAAACCCAAATAACCTATGCAAAAAAACTAGAAAAAGAGGATGCGATATTAGATTTTAATCTATCTGCGACTCATCTATTTAATCAGATTCGCGCATTACAACCCTGGCCTGTAGCTGAAATAAAATTAGGTACCACTAGAGTCAAACTATTCAATGGGGTCGTTGTCATTCCACCCTCTTCTGGCAAACCGGGAGAGATTGTTACGGATCATAAAACTTCAATGGTCATCCATTGCGGAGAAGGGACCGCCCTTTCCTTGACAGAGATCCAACCCGAGAATAGAAAAAGACTTAAAATTCATGAATTTCTTCAAGCCTTTCGGGGAAATTTCCCCTTTAAAAAGATAGGAAATTAAGGACTCGCATGGCCCTAAAATCCAAAACATTTAAATTGGCCCCCTCTCTCTTAGCTTCGGATCTTTCTTGTTTAGGAACGGAGGTTCAAAAACTAGAAAAGGCGGGGATTGAAGTTCTTCATTTCGATATTATGGATGGAAATTTTGTTCCCAATATTACCTTTGGATTTCCAGTTTTGCAGGCATTGAGAAAGAAAACAAAACTTATTTTTGATGCCCATTTGATGATTAATGATGCTGATCGTTATCTGGAAGACTTTAAAAAAGCAGGTTGTGATTGGTTGTCGGTTCATGTTGAGGCCTGCTCTCATTTACATGGTACCGTTCAGAAAATTCAAAAGTTAGGAATGACTGCAGGAGTTGCCATTAATCCAGGTACCTCTTTAGATGAACTCAATGGTATTTTAGACTTTGCCGATTTCATTTTGTTGATGAGTGTAAATCCTGGCTTTGCCGGACAGTCCTTCATAGAAAACTCTTTCGAGCGAGTTCGCGAACTAAAAAAAAGAATAGGTAAACGAAAAATTAAAATTCAAATTGATGGTGGAATAAAAAAAGAGAATATTCGAGAGGCTGTCTTGGCTGGATGTGACATCCTAGTGATGGGCACCGGATTTTTTAGTTTTAAAGATTATAAGATAGCTCTTACCGAACTCTCTAAAGAAGCCACCCGAGGTGATTAAATGTTATTAGACGGCCACTCTCTCACGTTAGAAAAATTCAAGGCTATTGTAGAGGGCAGAGAAAAGGTTTCTCTTTGTCCCCAAGCCAAAGAGATCATGCTGAAAGCAAGAGCTATCGTCGATAAAGCGGCCAATCAAGATGATAAAGTTTATAGTATTAATACGGGCTTCGGTGTTTTAAGCAAAATAAAAATTGAAAAGCATCAACTAGATCAACTTCAAGTTAATCTTATTCGAAGTCATTGCGCAGGAGTAGGCGAGGTTCATTCCGAGGTGGAATCTAGAGCGATTCTTTTGTTACGCACTCAGTGTCTCGCTAAGGGTTTTAGCGGGGTCCGTCCCCAATTAGTGGAACTTTTAATTGAACTTTTAAATCGTGAAATCCATCCTGTGATTCCCTCAAAAGGCTCTGTGGGTGCAAGTGGAGATTTAGCCCCTCTAGCCCATCTTGCTTCTGTTCTCATTGGAGAGGGGGAGGCTTTTTTTCAAGGAAAGAGAATGACAGGAGATGTTGCTTTGAAATTGGCTGGGCTAAAACCTATTAAGTTAGCGCCTAAAGAGGGCCTTTCCCTAATCAATGGCACACAACAGATGACCGCTCTTGGTGCTCTTACATTACTACGAGCCGAAGAGACTATGGATTTAGCAGATCTTATTTGTTCAGCGAGTTTAGATGGAGTTTTGGGAACGGCAAAGGCATTTACCGATTGGGTTCAACAGACCAGACCCTTTCCGGGCCAGATTAAAACGGCAAAACTTTTACGCAGTTTTATGGAAGGTAGTGAGATAAGCCAGAGCCACGTGGATTGTGACAGAGTCCAAGACCCCTATTCCTTTCGGTGTGTACCGCAGGTACATGGTGGAGTGAGAGAGCTACTGGTTTTTGTAAGACACATGCTTTCTATCGAGTTAAATGCTGCGACCGATAATCCTTTAGTGAATGCAGAAACGGGAGAACTTATCTCTAACGGAAATTTTCATGGTCAGCCCATAGCCTTTGCCTTAGATATTTTAGGAATGGCCGTTTCAGAATTGGCAAGTATTTCTGAGCGACGAATGGCCAAGCTCATCGATCCCACTTTTAGTGGTCTGCCCACTTTTTTAGTGAAAAATGAGGGGCTCAATTCTGGTTTTATGATGGCACAGGTTACCGCCGCGAGTTTAGTTTCTGAAAATAAATTGTTAAGTCATCCCGCATCGACAGATTCCATTCCTACTAATAATGAAAAAGAGGACCATGTGAGTATGGGACCCCTCTGTGCACGCAAAGCTAAAACCATTTTAGAAAACACTCAAACCTGTTTAGCTATTGAAGCCTTAGCTGCTGCTCAAGCCTTAGAATTTAGAAAACCTCTAAAACCGGGTGTGGGGCCACAATTCTTATACCGTTTTGTTCGGGAAAGAGTTTCTGCTTTAGAGGAAGATAGAAACCTTCATATTGATATAGAAACTATTCTATCGACGATGCGAACCGGAGAAATGTATTTAGCGATGGAGAAAGAGTTAGATTTGTGAAAATTCCGCACCAAAATATTCGTGCCTTCAGGGGTAATACTCTTCACTGTCAGGGATGGGCGCAGGAGGCTGCGTTAAGAATGCTCATGAATAATTTAGACCCCGACGTCGCAGAGCGACCCGATGATCTCGTTGTTTATGGAGGATCGGGGAAGGCGGCAAGAAACTGGGAATGTTTTGATGCTATCGTAACCTCCCTTATCAATTTAAAAAATAATGAAACTCTTCTCATTCAATCTGGAAAACCCATTGGAATTCTTAGATCCCATGAAAATGCGCCACGAGTTTTATTAGCCAATTCCTTGTTGGTTCCTAAGTGGGCTAACTGGGAACATTTTCGCGAGCTAGAACAAAAAGGCCTAATGATGTATGGGCAAATGACCGCTGGATCTTGGATCTACATTGGCACACAGGGAATTTTACAAGGAACTTTTGAGACCTTTGCAGAGGCGGGACGTCGTCATTTTCAAGGAGATCTCCAAGGCAGATGGATTTTAACTTCAGGGCTCGGAGGGATGGGGGGAGCCCAACCTCTAGCTGCGACTATGAATGGAGCCTGTTTTTTAGGCATTGAGGTTGATGCGACAAGAATCAAGAGACGAATTGAGAGTGGATATCTCGATGAAATGGAAACGGATCTTGATCGCGCTTTAGAAAAAATAAAAAAATATACCGCTGAGAAAAAAGCGATCTCCATTGGACTTCTGGGAAATGCGGCTGAACTGATTCCAAAAATTGCGGCTCAAAATATGATGCCAGATTTAGTCACAGATCAGACCTCCGCACACGATCCTTTATTGGGCTATATTCCTATAGGCCTATCAATAGAAGAGGCGATGGATTTAAGACGGTCGAATTCTACCGAGTACTTAAAAAGATCTCGCCAATCGATAGCCCTTCATGTGAAAGGTCTTTTAACATTTTTAGACCGCGGCATTCCTACCTTTGACTATGGAAATAATATCAGAGCCATTGCCGAGGAAGAGGGCGTTAAAGATGCCTTTAAGATTCCAGGTTTCGTCCCGGAATATATTCGTCCTCTTTTTTGCGAAGGAAAAGGGCCTTTTCGTTGGGTAGCTTTAAGTGGAGACCCTGAAGATATTTACACGACAGATAGAGCGATCTTAGAACTTTTTCCAGAAAACAAACCCTTAGCACGATGGTTGAAATTGGCTAGAGAAAGAGTTCAATTTCAAGGTCTTCCAGCGAGAATTTGTTGGTTAGGTTATGGCGAAAGGGAAAAAGCGGGCTTGATGTTTAATCGTCTTGTTAGAGAGGGGAAGGTTAAAGCGCCCATTGTCATTGGAAGAGATCATTTAGACTGTGGCAGTGTAGCAAGCCCTAATCGAGAGACCGAGGCTATGAAGGATGGCAGTGATGCGGTAGCCGATTGGCCGGTTTTAAATGCATTAATTAATGCCAGCAATGGAGCCAGTTGGATCTCTCTTCATCATGGGGGCGGTGTGTGAATGGGATATTCGATTCATTCGGGAATGGTGATTGTGGCAGATGGAACTAGCGATGCCGACGAGCGACTCTCTCGAGTTTTAAATTCGGATCCTGCCATGGGAGTCTTTCGCCATGTGGATGCAGGTTATGAGATCGCAGAAAAGGTAGCCGATCACACAGCACTTCAGATTCCGATGAGGAAAAAATGAACCAAGAATCTTTAGTTCTTTATGATCCTATTTTTCAATGCTTAACTCTAGCTGGAGTGGCTGCGAAAGAGGGTCGTCATGTCACTACCGAGGACTTGGGAATTATTGAAAATGCTGCCATGGTGGTTAACGCAGAAAACACCCGCATTATTTGGATCGGAAAATCTGAGGATCTTCCTCCTCAGTATCAAGGGATTGTAAATCGATATAGCTGCGAGACCGAGGTCTGGATTCCAGAGCTTGTCGAATGCCATACCCACTTAGTTTTTGCAGGCGATAGAAGCCATGATTTTGCACAACGAGCCGCAGGAAAAACTTACGCTCAAATCGCTGCAGAAGGTGGCGGCATCCTTACCACTCTGTCCCTAACCCGCAAAGCTAGTTTCGAAAATCTTTTTGAAACTGCTCAGCACGAAATTGAAAGATTTCAAAAGCTGGGTGTAGGAACGATTGAAATTAAATCGGGGTATGGTCTATCTTTAGAAAGCGAACTTAAAATTTTACACTGCATTAAAGCTTTGCAGCAAAACACTTCAGTACAACTAGTTCCTACTTTTATGCCAGCTCATGCGATTCCGCCCGAATTCAAAGGAAGAGCCGATGACTACGTCAAACTTATTTGTGAAGAGTGGATTCCAGAGATCGCCAAAGCGAAACTAGCCTCCTATTTCGATGTGTTTATCGAGGAGGGTTATTTTTCGGTTCCACAGGCGGAACTCCTTTGTCTAAAGGCCAAAGACCATGGCCTTCATATTAAAATTCATGCAGATCAATTTAAAAGTTTAGGAGGCACTTCATTAGCCGTAAAATTAGGGGCTCATAGTGTAGACCATTTAGACAATATTACAGCCTCAGATATTCAGCTTTTAAGCAGATCAAATACGGTCGCTGTCCTATGTCCTGGAGCCTCCCTATTTACCGGCACCTCCTACGCACCCGCCAGACAACTAATCGATCAGGGAGCCAGAGTGGCTCTTACTACCGATTTTAATCCTGGCACCTGTCCTAGTCGAAATCTTCCTCTTATGACCACAATTGCCTGTGCCCAAATGAAAATGACGGTGGCAGAATCGATCGCCGCTATCACCTATAATGCTGCCGCAGCTCTAGGATTGGAAAAGGAGATTGGATCTCTTGAAGCGGGTAAACAATTTCGAGTTTGCCAGCTCAAAGCACAATCTTACGAAGTACTTCCCTACTATTTCGGAGAGCTTGAATAACGCCTCTAGTTATTTTCAGATCCATTTAAGTTAAAAAATTACTGATATAATCACCGATATGAATAACCATTCCAGTGACAGCACTCGGCCTTGCCTTGTTTCTATTATTATCCCTTGCTACAAAGCGGAAAAGGAACTACCCCAGGCGCTACAATCTATTACTGAACAGATTCACACCCAGTGGGAGCTTGTGGTCGTTAATGATGGTTGGGAAGATAGCACTGAAAAAATTATTACCGATTTTAAAGCCCTACATCCCAAACAAAAAATTAAATATATTAAGCATCCCAAAAACCAAGGGCTTGGTGCGACTCGTAATACCGCAATGGCGGCCGCTACCGGTGATTATATAGCCTTCTTAGATCATGATGATCTATGGGAAAAAGATCACCTGTCTATCGGACTAAAAACTCTATCCGAAGAAAAAACCGATATCTATTATTCCTCGGTTTCCGTGTTTGATTCCACTGGAAAATCGGATTACTGGGAGTGGGGACCCACACCCGAAGATCTTCTACAGTTTCCAAATTCCATTTACGCTAGAAATTTTATTCAGCCATCGGCGGCTATTATTACGAAATCCTTTCTTCAGCGACTAGGTCCAATGGATACAGATTCCCATGTTCATTTCTGTGAAGACCATGATTTTTGGATTCGCGCTGTTATTTTAGGTGGAAAATTTTCTCATGCTTCGACCATTACCTCGAAATATCGTTATTCGAATCCGAATGCAGCCACGGCAAAAATAGACCTGATGTTAAAAAATGATCTCTACGTGCAAAAGAAACACCTGGCATCATCGGTATTTCCAAGATCGGTAGTGCGAAATGCTATTGCCAATAACTACAAACGGCTTTCGGATCATTATTGGAAAAAGAAACATTTCAATAGTTTATTTTATCTTTGTGTGAGCCTTTATTGGAAACCTACAGATACCAGGTCGGTAAGACGGCTAATAAAGGGAATTTTTTATTGGCCTGTTATTTTTGAAAAACTACGAAACTAATAACCTGCCTTGGCAATCTCAGATTTATAGCAATCGGCTTTTTTACCGACGGCATAGACTCTCCATCTAGAATTCTCAAAACAGATGGCAAATTTTCTTTTGGGTAGTTCAGCCGCGTCTACAAAGTAATCTCCATTAAAGGTATCTGCGAATATTGAAACACCTGTATCGGGTAACTCACTATACTTTTTAGTGTGGTATGGCTCATATAATTTTTGCAATTTAATTTCAGCCTCCTTAGGATTTCGTAATCGAAAATAGGCAAGAACAGAATTTTCCCGATAGCCCACCACTTGAGTTTTTCGCTCAGAAACGCCTCGCCAAGATCCCCATTCTATTAAAAAAATACTATCAGGGGGAGTTGAAGTTTTAGCCCAGATCTGAAGGTCCCAACGGGCTTTGAGCTCTCCCTGCGAAGCCTCAGATCCCGTTTGGTAGGATTGGATGATTGTGAAAACGGCGGCTAAAATAAATAACCCAAAACCCATCGCCTTTTCTCTTTTGAAACTCCAACGCCTAAATAAAGAAACTAATAGAGTAAGTCCTAAAGCTAGCCAGATCTTCAATACATTCAGGCTAAATCCTGGAGCCATGATCGATCTAAAAAAACCTGAAATATCAGGCCCCAAAACCTCTCTAAGAGGCCGCCCCACTAGTAAAAATAGAACCCACCACAGGACCAACACCCCATAGAAAATTTTACCTATATGTTTTTCAGTTTTATTTCGATCGTAAAATAATAATGCCAGCAGGGGACCCCAGAAAAATCCCGACTTTGAAAGTAAAAGAAAAAAAACCAAAGTGGCTGCGGTAAAACAAACCCTTAAATTTTTACCTGTAATTTTTTTTATTAGGTAGGAGAAACCGATCGGGGCAAGCAGTACCGAATTAATCACACTGACACGAAAAGGGCATAGAAGTATAATGGATAAAATCTTTAACTTCCCACCGATAAAATGCCCTAATCCAAGAACCAAAAGTGAAATAAGGTTCGCCCACCAAAAAGCCTTCAGCTTTGAATTATTCTTAGATAATTCAAGGCAGGCGATATAGGAAAGAAAAAAACAGCCGATTAAACTCGGTACGCCCCAGGGCCAAAATGTAGTGCTCTCCCAGGGAATTAAATGGGGATTCAGTAATGCCGAAGGAAGTAGCTCATTATCGGTCAATGGGTTAGGGGGCTTCGGTAAAAAAATAAAAGGAATAATTAATGAGGCTAGTAATGGAGGAATCAAACTTGAAAGATGAATGACACGTCTACTGGGTTTATCCGATATCAATAAAAAAACTATGGCTAAAAATATAAATTGTAGTGTCTGACTAGGGTGAATAAGGCCTGCGATGGCAAGACATACCGATACATAAAGGGTTCGCTCGGTGAGGAGAAAATAGGCAGCAAATGCAATAAATGGCATCACTAGATGGCCTGAATAGGGCGAGTGGATCATGCTTGGATAGTAGGCAAGATTTAATTGCCATGGAGTCATGCTATAGCTGAGTAATGCTACGGTAGCTGCGAGCCATTTTTCTTTTACCCACAAAGTAGCTAAAAAATAAAAGGCCAATCCTATCCCTATATTCTGAATAAAAATATAGATCCAGCTTAATAAAATAGGAAGCTGTGTATTTAACTTTACTGCGTAGATCGCAATAATATTGGGGAGGGTGGCGACTCCAAATTGTTGAGCCAAAAAAAAGCCTCCATCGCCCTCCCAAAAGGCTGGGTTTGCAAAATATCGCGCCCACACCACTGGATGGTCATCTCCATTGCTGTTGGCTAGTCTAGAATCAAAGGACCCCACCAATAAAAAAGTTACCGCTATTAGAGTAATTATGAGAATTGCTTTTGAAAATTTAGAATCAGATTCCATATTAAGTGGAAAATTTAATTTGAAGTTTACGGAACTTCTCAAGATAAGTTAGGTGAAAAAAAATAGAATATCCTAGGGTATTTTAACTTAAAGCATTAAAGATCACCACCTAGAATCATCCCCCATCTTATTTTAGTAAAAAAGTAGGTTCCTTCCCAATAACACCAGAGGTTAATGCGAAATATGATATCTGCTACTTAATCTCTCACCCTCCCTCTCGATTAGAAAGTTGTCGTATGAAAATGAAAAGGGGATTCAATTGTGCAAACAAAATGTTGTTGGCTGGGTTAGAAGGTGAGAATTAAGACTACGAATATATTATTTCTAACATAATTAATAAAGACCGCTGGAATCACTCCTTGAAAAAAAGATATCACCGATAAAGATCAGGGCGTCGTAATTAAGACGACCTCTAATAATAATTGGGAGAGAACATGAGAAAAGTATGGGGTCTATTTTTATTAGTTCATTTTCTAATCTCCGCCAGCCACGGTGAATCTTGCGACCACCAATGGCAACAATTAGACTCCACTCCCTACCAATCTTCCCTATTCACCGATTCTAATAATACCTACTGGAGAATTCGCTTTAGGCTACCCAAAGATTCAAAAATAGCCTTAAGGTTTCGAGGTAGATTTAGCTACTCCAGGTATATGAGTTTTAATGTTTACGACCAAGCCACACTCAATAGTCAGTATTCCCTAGCCGATTTCAATATTCAGCCAGACTCCGGAAATCTAAATCCTTTTTTACCTGATGCTAGTAGAGGTTCTGAAAACAGAAATTATACCGTTTGGGTAGTTCCCAGTGACATGAAGGACAAGTTTTCCTCCTATTCTAATGTAATGGGATATCCAGTCACTCAGAAGGAATCGGCATTTCAATATTTAGAGGTTTGGTATCGCGTGTATTTCCCAGATATTTTTAGTGACGGTAATGGGAATGTTTTATTACCCCATATAGAATCCTTTGATCCCGATACGATGAATGCAAAAGAGTGTCCCGAGCGGGGAGAGATACAGCCTCCTGGACTATCTTTGAGCAATTCACCTCCCACCGCTTCCGAGGGGGATGTTTTCTTTTATCGTTCTCCTGGAGCTAATATCTACTCGCTTCCTGACAACCAATATTTAACCTCTCGTCTGACCAGAAAAAAAAATGAAGTTTATGCATTTAAGTTTCGAAACCCTCAATTTTCCAATACCTATTTTGAGCATGATAAATTTAATGCAGATACACAAATACGCTATTGGTCGCTTTGTTTATCGGGAGTTAATGGAGTCACTGGCGAGTGTTTAGCCGATTCGAAGGCAAAAATATCACATGATGGTTTTGTTAATATCGTAGTAGGGCAAGAGGAATATCGAAAAGAGATCGAGTCGCTAGGTTTTAATTTTATTTCCAGAGGGAATTTTACACTACCGGTCATAATCTACAGAAATCTACTCAGTAGAGGCGATTTCGAAGGAAATTTAGCTAAAATTCCTATTTGGTTTCCGCAGGAATTAAATCAAGTGGCAGATCCAAAACTTTTTGCGGCCCACCATTTTATAGGCGATTACGCGCCTAGAGGTGCCTATTGTTCCTGGTCAGAATTTATTAAAAACTATTGTGGCGTTTCATTCTCTTTTTAAGACGCTCGATAATTCTGATCGGAAGGTGTGCGAGTTTTTTAGATAGTTGCCAAGACTTAACCGGAATAGCTAGAGCAAGTGGTTGAAGTCTTATCCTCTTTAGGTATTTAAGGCGATACCTCCTTTGGATTTCTTTATGTAAATGACGGTTATCGTAAGTTTTTGTCCCGAGATAAAATCTGAAATTACCCCAGTCAGCATTCACATATTTTTTAGTAATAGTGGGATGAGAGCAGCACTCTAAATAAAACCAGAGATCCATCGCGAGATGCTCATTTTCTGGAAAACCTCCTATTAAATGATGAATTTCAGCATGGTAAAAATATTGAGATGGGTTTACTGGATGGCCGGAAATATTCAAGATGTAAGATTCCAATGCTAGATAACTAGGCTTTTGTACATGCACCTTTTTACTCTCAAGGTCGTGCATATGACAATTACCTACGACGAGAGCAGGTCTCGATAATTTCGTTAAAATAGTTACGGCCTGATGAAAAACAGATTCGGAATAAAAATCATCGGCATTTAAAAATCCTATAATTTCGCCGGTGGCCAGTCTTAGTCCCTTGTTCATCGCCTGTGATTGGCCGGTGTCTATTTCGCTTAGTACCTTAATAAACGAATGGGCTTTAGTGAACTCACTGAGAATCTCTAAGGTTCCATCTGTAGAAACTCCGTCTACTACAATGATCTCGATATTTTCATATTTCTGCATCAGGATAGATTGAATGGCGTGACGAATAAATGTCGCCCCATTTTTCACGGGCATAATAATAGATCTCTTTCATAACTCCTCAGAAAAACCTACTTAACCATTAGATTTTGCTTTGTTTTTCATGTTTTTTCAAAAATTCAATATTTTCTTTGGAAAGTTGAATCG
>JABMMY010000387.1 GCA_013205415.1 Deltaproteobacteria bacterium | reverse complement strand
GTCTGGATTATATTGGCTCTGACAATTATAATAGATCTACATGAGCCTATAACCATTCAAAACCGTAGTTAGTTCCTGTTGGGAAATATAAATAATTCGCGCGAAGCGCGACACAAAAATGTTTTTTCGACAGGAACGTGTCCAGAGCGCAGCGAAGGATCTCATCGCATAGGCATGAAATATTGCGTTGAGATCCTTCGCTGCCCCCAGGACACGCCGCTTTCGTGAATAAATTAAGGAAAGCCCTTCGGGCTACATTTTCATTTTCCGACAAAAACTATTTAGTAGTAAACGTCTGTGAGTAATCTACATCACCTTTAGCATCCATGATTTTTAAGATGGCCTTTGATTTTGTGATGAGAAAATGGGCAAATCCTAAACTTGAACTATTATAAATTGCGGTTCGACTTCGTTTTTTAGGCTCCGTTTGGCCTGCAGCGCCACTAACTATAAAAGTAATGTCACTAGATTTTTTTTCAATGACCTGTTTAGTGTGGTCGTGACCTGAGAGATAAAAATCAACGTTGCCCTCGATAATAGGAAGCAATTCCTCCTCTAATTCATCGCTATTTCCGTGGCTTCCATAAGAATAAACAGGATGATGGCCATACACAATCTTCCAGGATGCCGTGCTGTTCTCTATTTCTGCTTCAAGCCATTCTCTTTGAGTTTTATTAAAATGATTGGTATCGATTACAAAAAAATCGGCATCTCCTTTAGAGAAGGAATAGTAGCTGGAGGGCATTTTCCAAATTTTTGATTTTTTTGAGTAGTTGATTTGCGCTTCAATATTTCCTTTGTAATCATGATTTCCTAATGCTGCATAAAAAATAAGTCCTAAATCTTTATAAGGAAGTTCAAAGGCAGTTTTCCATTGGGCATCATTGACCGAACTCACACCTGAAGGATAAAAATTATCTCCTAAAAGTGCCACAAAATCGCAGGTGCTATTTTCACAGAATTTAGTCATCGATTTAGCCACTCGATATTGGTCTTTGTTTCCGGTCCCCGCATCTCCGAAAAAAAGAAATCCTGTTTCGTTGGCATAGGAGGTGACAGTTAAGAGGAGTAGTAAAAAAATAGAAAGTTTTTTCATAAGAATGAATAAAACAGATCTTACCGAGTTTGTCTTTTAGAGATTGGTTAGGATAAGATAGTGCTACGCAGCAATAGCGGGGGCTTAGTCGGGTTGAACTTCATCATGAAGTTTTCTCAACGTCTCTAGACTCACCCAATAGGTACGGCCACAAAAATGGCATTTGGCTTCGGAGGGGGCCCCTTTTAAAATCATTTCAGCTAAAACGGCCCCCCCTAAAAGACCTAATGTTCTTTCGACTCGCTCTGGTGAGCAGGGACAATGGTATTTAATGTCATGGAGGTGCAAAGTTTCTGTCATATTTTCACTATGGGAATATTCTTTTATAAGATCCCATGGGGTAGCTCCGCCTAAGATCATTTCGGACAAAGGTCGTGCTGAGCTGACTTTGTTTTCTAAGGCGGTGATCACAGAAGCGGGAGCCCCTGGCATCAATTCTAAAATAACTCCTCCAGCAGCAGTGACTTCACAATTTTTATCTAAGCTAACAGAGAGTGATACTAGACAAGGGATTTGATGAGACTGTTGGTAGTAATAACTTAAATCCTCTGCAATCTCGCCTGTCTGAATTTCAACAATACTCACCTGAGGGTGCTTATGAAATTCATGAAAACGTGTGATGGTTAAAATTCCAGGTCCCACGGCTGCCCCGATAGAAAGCTTTCCATCGGTTAAAGGTAGCTCCAAAGTGGGGTTGGTAGCATAGCAGCGTGCCTCCGATTCAAAACTAGCATCTGCCGAAAGCTGTCCGAGCGGACCGGCTCCTTGAAATCGAATACTGACCTGTTGTTTTTCTGCTAAACCACCGGCTATTAAAAGTGAACCGGTGAGAAGTCTTCCCATGGCTATCGTTGCGATGGGGAGTGACTGGTGAATGTGCTGAATCTCTTTCACTAGGTCGGTGGTTATTACAGCTGAAGCTCTGATGGCTAGGTCTTTAGTATAAAAATGGGAGATCCTATTTTTTTTCATTTGATATATCTACAATTTCTGAAGAGTGACTAAGTAGGCTCGACTTCCCTTTTCATGAAGACTATTTTCAAAGATGGAATCGGTTATTGAAATAAGCTCCCATCCTTTATCAAAACATTGTGAAATTTCAGTTTTTGAAATTCTTCTAGGCCCACCCTCTCTAATTTCTTCAATACTAAAACAGAGGAAATGGTAGAAACCAAGAGGGGTTAACGTTTGGTAAACCTGCTCGATAAAAAGGGCTCTATCTTTATCTGAGAAGCAGTGAAAAAGACCACAATCGATAATGCATTCAAATTGTTTTCCTAGTTCAGACAGAGTTAAAACATTCTGTACCTCTAAAGTGATAGATAACTTTCTCTGCGTTGCCTTTTCCTTAGCTTTTTTAATAGCAGTAGGTGAGAAATCGACTCCGCAAACTTGATAACCTTTGTCAGCAAGGTAAAGGGCATTTTCTCCAGTTCCACAGCCTACATCTAAAACAGTACCCTTAATCCTGTTGGTTTGTTCTAAAACCATAAAAACAGGCTGGGGTCGACCGATATCCCAAGGAGGCACCTCTTGGTACCAATCCTCAAAATTAGGGTTAGATAAAGCGGGGGATGATGTCGAATCTTTAGTCATGCTAGTATTCCTTAACCAGATTGTGTCATCATTCAGTAGAAGCTAAGGCTCGTCAACTAACGAAACTGTAGGAATGGGTTTTGCACTTGTAGAATACATTCAACAGGAGAATTTATGAAATATGTGTTAATCATCTTAGCCCTTCTTACTTTAGTTCCCTCCATCAGCCGCGCCGATAGTTCTACTTTAGCAGTCGATAAAGCTGCTCACTTTGGAATCTCATTTATTGCGACCGAAACTGGCTATGCTATAGGTAAGAAAATGAAGGCTGGAAAATTTCAGTCTTGGTTGATTTCGGCTTTATTAGTGAATGCCGCAGGAATTATTAAAGAGACTGCTATCGATCGTAAAGCTGATACTAAAGATATTTTAGCCAATGTTACGGGAAGTATTTCCGCGGGCATTTTTGTTTGGGCCTTTGAATTTTAATAGCTGTCCAATTTCCTGACATCTCCACTAAAACTTAGTCATCACGTAAGTATAAGAAACTACAAGTCATCTTAATTATCAGGGCTGCAAAAAGGGGCACCGAGCCTTTTTGATTTCTAAGTTTATGCCTGAAAAGCGATAAGGCTTTGATTGGCTTAAACGTTGCAGCCTTGTTAAGTCGGAGTGTTTCGGTGTGAGTTGACTCATGCCCCATTCTCTCTTTTTTAAAAGAAAAGAGTTTAAGCTTCAAGTCACTTGAAGTTGTATTTGCTGAAAGAGTCTTAACGAGCGGAGTTGAAAGAGATGAAGAAATTAAATATTGAAAAAAGTTTTGTGAAAGTTACCCTGTCTATGGCTCTCTTAATGAGCCAATCTGGTTTTTCAGAAACTTATGACAATTATCAAGAGTCCTTCAAAAAAGATTTCGGAAAAGCCGAATCGGCGTTCTCTGCAGTGATAGGAAAGAGTGGCACCCCTGCTGCCGATTCCCTCGCTGACAAATTGAAAGCTACGCTAGAAAATGATGAAAAAATTGTGAGTCAAGATAAAGAGGAGACCGATCAGAGATTAAAACTTAAAACTTGGGCCAAAAAGAATGATGCTCTCAAAAACTTAAAAGGGATTCCAGATGTATTATTGCAAAAAGCTTTAAAGAGTAGACAACTCGAATTAGATAAAACTGAGAAGCTCGCAGCACAGCTAGGCACTAATGCAGTTACCAATACCTCAAATTTTTCGACCTCTAATTTGCCGAAAGCTTGTCAGAAGAATGTAGACTTTTCACAGGTGAGAGGGCTGCTAGATCAGCTAAACACAGAGCCGGGCGCCTATTTAAAGAAGGCTTCTCAAGGTTTAATTAATGAAAAAAGGGACGACCTTAAGGCTAAACAGGTTCAAAAGATTGCTGATGTCATGAAGTATTTTAAAGAATTAAGTGAAAAGGACGAATCGGTCGAAGCTCTAGCTAATGGAGATACTAAAGCCGATAGCGTTGATGCAAGAATAGCTCAACTCAAAGCAAAAAATGGTTCTCAGAAAAAATTAAATAAAGAATTAAAGGGCGATGTGGTTGATGTCTTCTCAAAGTTTATTGGACAATTGGGAGCGATTAAAGAAAATGACAAAAGAGTCGGTCAACTGGGTGCTGAGTTTACTAAGATGATTCAAAGCATTCGTGGTCAAGCCACTCAAGCTGCCCAAGAGCAAACCGAACAATTACTAAAAAATTGCGATAATGAATTGGCCGGTTTAAACAGTGATATTCAGGTCTCCTATGACTATATGGTTCAGTCGGGGATTCGCGCAGACGTAGCACAATTAGATACTCAAGCTCAATTACAGAGAGCTCAATCATTACAGTGCCAAGATGTAGGAGCCAATATTCAGTCTATTCTTCAAGGTGGAGCCGGTTCAAATATTAATAACCGAATCGCTAGTATTGCTGCAGCTAAAGAGCCCGCAGTTTTGATGAGTGAAGCGGTATCAGCAATGACCGATGTGGCTAATATGCAATCTCAGGTATCGGAACAATTAAAACCTCTGATGCAGGATTGTGAAGAGGTCGCTAATGCCCGTGAAGCTGTTAAACAAAGAATTCAGCCTTTACAACAGGGTGGACAGGCTAATAAAAGTTCTGCCTTGGGTCAGAACGGTGCCCCTCGAAGTAGTGGTTCACCAAACGTAGGCTATAACGGTTCTCCAACAAACCACTTTGGTAATCAAGGTTTTCGAAGATAACAACTTACGTAGATAAATAGATATCATAAAACCCTGTTCTGGAAAAACCAGAACGGGGTTTTGTTTTTTTAGGGGGTTAAAGTGTAAGTTTGACGGCATCCCTCTTCCTGGTTATTTTTATCACTCAACGTAGCTAAGGTAAGGGGTTATATGGAAATCACATCTTTTGGAGTTATCGGTTCAGGCAGTATGGGGAATGGAATTGCCCAGGTGGCCGCGCAAGCGGGTTATGAGGTAACGGTATTTGATATTAGTGAAAGCCAATTAGATAAAGCATGGGCGACACTTCAGAAGAGCTTGGCAAAACTTCATGAAAAGGGAAAACTAAAAGAGGCTCCACAGGATATTTTAAAGCGACTTAAAAAAACGACTCGTCTCGAAGAACTTAAGTCCTGTCAATTTGTTGTAGAGGCTGCGTCAGAAAATAGGGAGATCAAGTTTAAACTATTTCGTGATCTAGATAGTATTTTGCCAGCGGGAGTTATTTTGGCCACCAATACCTCCTCGATTTCAGTTACTGAAATTGCCTCTAAAACAAACCGTCCTGAATTAGTAGCGGGAATGCATTTTATGAATCCGGTTCCCTTGATGACTCTTGTTGAGGGAATTCGAGGACTACAAACTAGTGATGCCTGTTTTAAAATAGTTCGTGGAGTCGCTGAAAACATGGGAAAGGTTTTTATTGAGGCCAAAGATGCCCCTGGTTTCGTCGTTAACCGTATTTTAATTCCGATGATTAATGAAGCATTTTTTGCCCTAGCCGAAGGCCTTGCGACAGCGAAAGACATAGACACCGGGCTAAAACTAGGTTGTAATTTTCCTATGGGGCCTTTGGAATTGGCCGATTTTGTAGGAATTGATATTTGTTTTGCCGTATGTGAAGTGCTCCATCGCGATCTTGGAGACTCTAAATATCGGCCCGCGCCATTGATGAGAAAATATGTTGAAGCTGGATGGCTGGGAAGAAAAACAGGAAAGGGTGTCTATGTCTACTGAGCTAATGACTGAAATTAACTTAGATGGAACACAACAGGTGACAGAGATACTTGAGTCCTTCTCTAGTAAAGATACAGGTACATTACTAGTAAATGTGACCGGTTCAGTTCAATCTTGGGAAAAAATAAAAGATACGTTGTGTGGTTTTAGAGCCTGTAATATCTCTCCCATTCTTTCTATTAAAAGTGGCGTTCCCTTAGATGATGATGAAATCACCTTTTTGTTTTCATTTCTTAGAGATTGGGACCAGCTGTTTTTACATAATTTTCTAGAAATTTGTGGTGAGTGGGTTCCTAAAGAGTTTCAGGGGATTTTACAAAACGAATCCAAGATAGAGATGAAGTGGATTGGTGAATGGCTAACGGCTAATAATGATCCACGCATTTCTAAATATCCCAGTCTTCCATGGAGAAGTTTTGTCAGGAAAATTATTGGAGAGAACTATAATTTTGCCATGGTATTTTTAATGATGGCTGCTGCACCCGCCACCGATGAAAATGTGAAATCGATGCACTCCCATATTCAAGCATTCTTAGAGAATAAGAAGAAGGTCGTGTGTGTCTTTCCGAAAAGGTGGGGAAAGTTGCAGTGAGTGATAGAAGAATTAGAGTTTTAGTGGCTAAGCCTGGATTAGATGGGCATGACCGCGGGGCAAAAGTTTTAGCCTCGGCTCTACGTGATGGAGGGATGGAGGTTATTTATACCGGTCTTCATCAAACCCCGGAAATGATCGTAAGCTCTGCTATTCAAGAGGATGTAGATATTATTTGTGTGAGCATTTTATCTGGCGCACATCACAGAGTTTTTTCGGAAATCATGCGATTACTTACAGAAAAAAAGGCGACAGACATTCCTGTTTTAGGGGGCGGAATCATTCCGGAAACCGATGTTGAGGGGTTAAAAAAGATAGGCATCAAAGCTGTCTTTACTGCAGCTAATTCTCTAGCTGAGATTACCACCTATATTCAAACACTACCTCTTAGAAAATAAACTTATTACGTTGTAAAGGGT
>JABMMY010000386.1 GCA_013205415.1 Deltaproteobacteria bacterium | reverse complement strand
TTCCAATACTCATGGGGATTGTGATCTATTTTGTAGGCACGGTAACTACACTTGGAATTCTTGCTCCAGTTTGTTTTGTCTTCTGCTGTTTAATAGTTATTAGCTTCAAACTGAAGAAAAATCGCTGGAAGATAGATACGTTTGGCGCAATCGAACATAGTGAGCCGCGCTAAATTCCAGAAATGTAATCTCTTCATCAGTTAAGGAGCCTACCACCTTTGCAGGGCTACCCATCACCTTACTTCTTGAAGGTATTTTAGTTCCTTGAGTGACAGGGCTCCCTGCACCCAGCAGGACATAATCACCCAGTTCAGCTCCATCTAAAACAATACTTCCCATTCCTAAAAGACAAAAATCGCCAATCGTACAGGCATGCAAAACTACCGAATGGCCCACGGTAACTGAGTTTCCAATGATCGTAGGATTTTTTCTATACGACTCATGAATTAAACTGAGATCTTGAATGTTAGTTTTTTCACCAATTCGAATAAAATTTACATCTCCGCGAAGAACACAATTAAACCAAACGCTACTCTCCTTTCCAATAGTAACGTCACCGATCACATGACTTCCAGGAGCTAAAAAAACGGAGGGATCAATTTGGGGTTGCTGATACCGATGAGGAAATATGGTTTTCAATTCTTCTAAATTTAATTTCGTTTTTGGGAGCTCCGACATAAAATCCTTTCAAACAACTCACGTTGGTATCGGTGATTTCAACATCAATGATTTTTCCTATTGAGGCGTCACCTATATTCATCACATGAACCAATTTATTTTGAGGGTTTCTACCAGAAAAGTATTGTTTTTTCTTATCCATCGACTCAATCAATACGGGAATTACTTTATTAAGATAATCTTTATTTTCTACTTCAATGTGATGATTAAGTATTTTTTGAGATCTCGCCAATCTTTCATCTTTGATATTTTCAGGAACCTCCGCTCCAAACTCAGCGGCCTTGGTTCCAGGTCGCGGTGAATATTTAAAAAGAAAGGCTCCAGAGAACTTTACTTCATCTAAAACCTTTAGAGTCGCTTCAAAGTCTTCGTCGGTCTCTCCCGGAAACCCTACAATGACGTCGGTAGAGAGAGCCATCTGGGGTGACGCTTTTCTTAGTAGTTCAATTTTCTTCAGATAAAGTTCTTGATTATAAAGACGAGACATTGCTTTTAAAATACGATCACTTCCAGATTGAAAAGGTAGGTGGAGTTGAGGACAAAGCTTTTCTATACTGCCAAATTGATTAATAAGATCTTCACCTAAATCTCTAGGGTGTGAAGTGAGATATCTAATTCTTTCTAACCCCTTAACTTGATTGGCGGCCTCAATAAGCTCGGAGAGTTTTTGGCCGGTGCCCTTGCCATAGGTGTTAATATTTTGTCCTAAAAAGGTGATGTCTTTGGTTCCTTGCGCGACAAAGTTTTTTACATCTTGAACTATCTCTTCAATGCTACGACTTTTTTCTCTTCCGCGAACAAACGGAACAATACAATAGGTGCAAAAATGGTCGCACCCTTTGACAATAGTTAAAAGCTCCGCTGGCTTGGCTCGATGAATATTACAGGGCTGAGAGTAACTTCGGCCTTCATTATCAAATTTTGCCTCTACTAAGCGCTGGCCACCATGGATCACACCCTCTAAAAGTTCTCCCACGCGATCAATAGCATCGGGACCTAGAACTAAATCTAAATGAGGCACTCGTTGTAATAAAGCTCGGCCCATTCGCTGTCCCATACAGCCTGAAACTGCGATTACTTTTTTAGGATCCCTATCCTTTAATCCTTTGAGCTCTCCAAGGAGACTTAAAAGTTTATGCTCAGATTTATCTCGAATACTGCAGGTGTTGATTAAAATGACATCTGCATTTCTCAACTCCGGTTCAGCCCGAAATCCTTTAGCAGTTAAGATAGACTGCATGCGATTGGAGTCATACACATTCATCTGACAACCAAATGTCTTGATGTGGAGAGATTTTGTATTTATAGGTTCGGTATCAAGCTGACGCTGCATGGCGGCGATTCTAGTAGCAGAATGCTCAGACCTCAAGTAGAAGAATAAAAAAATGCAACAAAACAAACTTAATATTGTTCTCTATCAACCTGTGATTCCTCAAAATACAGGTTCCATTGCTAGAATGTGTGCCTGTACCGGGGCCACCCTTCATTTGATTCACCCTCTAGGTTTTCAAATTGATGACGCCGCGGTGAAACGAGCTGGGCTCGATTACTGGCCCTTTGTAGATCTTAAAACCCATAATTCTTGGGAGGATTTTATAAACTCAGAACAGCCTAAACATTTAACATTCTACAGTAAATTTGCATCTCAGATCTATACCGAGGCCCACTACTCTCTACCCTCCTATTTGGTGTTTGGGAGTGAAACCAAAGGACTTCCAACCTCTATTCATGAAGGGTTTACGACCCAATTTTATAAAATTCCCATGAGAACTTCGATAGTTCGTAGTCTAAATTTAGCTTCAAGTGCTGCAATTGTACTTTATGAGGTCATTCGTCAAAACAACCTGAGTGTGGAACTAACCTAATCCAAGGTGAATTCTGCAGATACTATTGATTTATTAATCAAGAGTCTCTTGTTGCTATTATTTAAATGGGGGTTTAAAACTTACCAAGAAAAATAACAAGAAACGGGCGATTTTGGCGTTTTCTAAAATCTCACCCATTTCTAATCATCAAGGAGTTACTATAATGAAATCTTTAATCTGTGGAATCAGCCTTTTAACTTTAGTTGCTAGTGTTTCTTTTGCTAACGAAACAACAGCTCCTGTAGTCAATCCAGAAGCAAACACTGCAGCTCCAGTAGCACCCGTTACTGAAGTAAAAGCAGAAGCTACAAAAGTTGAAAAAAAGATCAACAAAAAAGCCAAAAAAGCTAAAAAAGTTGAAATGAAAACTGAAACTGCTCCAGCAATGGAAACTGCTCCAGCAATGGAAACTGCTCCAGCAATGGAAGCTGCTCCAGCAATGGAAGCCGCTCCAGCTGCAAAGTAATATTTAACTATATTAAATATTTTTTTAAGAACCCAATTTCGAAGATTTCTTCGGGTTGGGTTTTTTTTTATTCCTTCGATTTCGCTTAAGATATTTCACATCCCGTCCTAGCCCATTACATTTCAAGTACTGGATTATTTGAAGGGTTATTCTCTGCGTTAATTAATCCGATCTGTATTTACTCGAATGTAACCGATACGAATTCTGTATAAGTGTTTTTAATTTAAGGAGAAGTCTCTGTCTAAACTCTCAGGAAAATTTAAGTTGCTCATGCAACAGATAGAAAACAAATTTACTTTGTTTGCAAAGGCGTTTGAAGGAAGGCCGCTGTCTGAATTTTCTAGTGAATCTGCTATCAAATATCGACAACAGGTAGCGAGAGGGTCCTACACTGCACTTTTCACTCTGATTACGACCTTGATTATCTATGGGATTAGCCAAGCCCCGATCCCTTTTCTTTATTCTGCAATCGGAGACATTGCTAATGAAGATGTGATCTCTCCACTCACCTCCGATATCGAACCTCCCGAAAGAGACTCTCAACAAAAGGAGAGTCTAAGCCAAAGAGTCCCTCCTATTTTTGACTATGATGAAAAGACCATTGCCACATGGCTTGGAAAATGGAGATACACCTTTAAAGCTATTAGAAAAGAATTCTATTTCGATTCCAAACGAAATATGAAGAGCCCAATAGTTCTGGATCTACTAGCCAAAAAAGTAACACAATACTCCGGACAAACTCTCCGTCCTAGGGATCTGCTTTACCTCCATGAAAATAGATTCAACTCACAAACTGAAGAAACCTTTTTTAAATTAACCGATTTTTTAAAAACCAGATTAATTTCCAATGTAGATGTATTTTTCTCTTACTACGCAACGGGAATTACTATAAGAAAATACAATCAGGGGCTAAGCGAAAATTTAATCACAGATGTCTCTAGGGTCTGGAGCCTAGATCAGGCTCGAGAAGTTTTGAGCCGTTACCCCTCGATTATAAAAGAAAAAAAACTATTTAATGCGCGCGCGGCAGTCGAAATCATAGATTACTTAATTCCCCCCAACCTGATCCTGAATCAATCTGAAACCGACAAAAGAATTGAGCAAATTTCAAAAGCATCAAAGCAACCTGTCATCCACATCACAAAAGGACAGGTTCTTATCCACAAAGGAGAAAAACTCACAGACTCTCATCTACAGCTGATTCAATCGGTAAAAGAGCTCACCTCTCCCGCCTCGCATCTCAAAAGATTTTCACTTTCATTTACCGTCTTATTTATATTTCTCTTTATTTTGTTTTCACTCCATTTAGGTTATAAAAAGTTTTGGGACCTCTCCCTGAAAGACGCTTTCATTTTTTTGGTTATTAGCACATCGCTAATTATTCTCATGAAATATGGTTCCCCTTGGCTACAGTTTATTTTCTCCTCCTATGGTTTTTTACAGCTCACCGATTTTATTTTACCCGTTTCTACGGGTGCTATTATGTTGCATTTAATGATGGGAAGAACGGCCTCATATGCCTTTACGCTCTTAGTCACTGCAGTGGGAGCGCTAGTTTTAGAGCAGGGTTTTTCTTTTACTATTTTCACCTTTGTGATGTGTGCTGCCGCAATTCACGCCATAGGGGAATGTCGAAGCCGAGCCGATCTTTTTAAATGCGGCTCCTGGAGTGGTTTTCTTTCCGCCATCATTATTTTAGCACTAGGAATTATTCAGTATCTAGGTTTTAAGGAAACTCTTTGGGTCTCGGTTTTCGCAAGTGCATTTTTTGCTTTTTTATCGGGCATTTTGGCGACTGTTCTAGCTAGTTTTATGATTCCCTTCTTTGAGTCTTTTTTCGGTTACACCACAAGTCTGAAGCTTCTTGAATTAGCCAATTTTCATCATCCCTTATTACATTCACTCATGATGAAAGCTCCGGGTACCTATCACCACTCTGTGATTGTAGGAAGCCTTGCGGAAATTGCAGCCGATTCTATTCATGCTAATGGGCTACTGGCTAGAGTTTCTGCTTACTACCATGACATTGGTAAAATGAATAAGCCCTTGTACTTTATTGAAAATCAGAGTCCTGGAAACAATCCTCACGACCATTTGCAACCTAGTATGTCGGCTAAAATACTTTTTTCTCATGTAAAAAATGGGGTTCGAATGGGAAGAGACTATCGACTCGGAAATAAGGTCATCGATATTATCGAACAACATCATGGTACCACCCTAACCTCCTTCTTTTTTAATAAAGCCAAAGAAACGGTAGATGCCTCGGTAGAGTCGGTTGACGAGTGCCATTTTCGCTACCCTGGTCCAAAACCGCAGACTAGGGAGGCCGGTATTGTGATGCTAGCCGATGCTTGTGAAGCTGCGACCCGAAGTATCTCCGACCCGACTCCTATAAAGATTCAAACTATGGTCCATCATATTATTACCAAGCGGTTTCTAGAGGAGCAGTTTTCTGACTGTGATCTTACCTTTAGAGATCTTCAGGTTATAGAACTTCATTTCACTAAAACTCTGGTGTCCCTGCATCACCATCGCATTGAATATCCCGGACAAAATAAAGCGCTCGATAAGAAAAATGAAACCGTTAATAATACCATCTCTTCAATTTCTAATAAGGCTACAACCTTAAAACAGGGCGAGATAAAGTGAGTTTGCAATCCAGAGTTTCTATGACTCTTCACTGCAGAGCCCAGTTTTCTCCTTCGTTAAAGAAAGCTTTAAAAGACTCTGCTTTGTTAACACTTCAAAACATTCCGATTAGAATTCTAAAAAAAAATCTGCCTCGAGATTCTAAATGCACTATTTCTATTGCTATCGTAGGCCCTAAGACTATTCAAAAATTAAATGCACATTATCGAAATAAAAATAAACCCACTGATGTACTATCTTTTTCCAGGATGGAAACTCCTTTAAGAAAGTTTGGTTTTCCACAAACAGATCTAGGGGATGTGCTTATTTGCTGGGATATCGCAAAAAAGCAGGCTGAAGAATATGGGGTTTCAATTAAAGCGGAACTTTCTAGATTAACGGTTCACGGAGTGCTTCATCTTTTTGGATTTGATCACGAAAAAACTAAGGTCGAGGCAAAAAAAATGTTTCGCCTTCAAGAAAAAATTTTAAAAAAATTAGATCACTCCCGAATTGCTTCAATAGGATCTAAGCGAGCCGCTTTTAAAGAAGGAAAGAGGGTTGCTAGATAAATTAGTAAAATAGCGCCACCAAAAATCATCAAAAAAGATGCAGGACGAAGATCGAGTGGAATCGTTCGGTCATAGTAGATGTCGGGAAGTTGGTATTGTGAAAAGTATCGAATGTATAATACAAAAATAGTGGTTAAAACGGCTCCTAATGCCAATCCTACCAAGCCCATCCAGGTTCCCTGCCAAACAAATATCTGTCTAATTTGAGCCTTAGAGGCACCCAAGGCTCTTAGTACCCCAATATTTTTTCTCTTATGGGTCACGTGCATCATTAAAGTTATTACGATATTCATTACAGCAATTAAAATAGCAAAGCTTAAAATAGTACTCATGCAATACTGTTCTAATTTCAAAGACTGAAAAAGAGCTGCATTAAAAACGGACCAACTTTCTGCTTTCAAATTAGGAGGTAACATTAATGTGAGTTTTTTTTGCACCTCATCCGCCTGGTCTAAAGAAGGGGTCCAAATGTGGTAACCAGAAACTGCCTCATTCCATCCCAAAATATCTTGAGCGTCCTCAATTGGCATGTATAGATATTGCTCATCAAATTCATAGTGACCTGAAGCATAAAGGCCAGAGACTTTAAAGGTTTCAGTCTTGGGCACTGCCGCCATAAATCCTACTTTAGCAGTAGGAGAGATGATTTTAACTTTATCTCCGGGAGAGATATTGAGTCGATGTGCTAACTCCTTTCCCATCACAACTTCAGGTAATGCGGAGTTAATAGATGGCAGCTCCCCCTCCACTAATCCTTTTTTAACTCGATCGAAGTCCTCCGTTTTCAATCCCCAAATCACGCCGCCCAAGGTTCTCACCTGGCTTTGTAAAATCATTTCCGTTTCAATATAAGGAACGACTCTGGTGATGTCGGCGAGCGAACGGAGTGTGTTTAAAAACTGTGGATCATCTTTAATCGCTCCGCTTCCCTCTGAGGGGTTTACAATAATATGAGGATAGGCATTTAATACCTTTGTTTTAAGAGAGTTCTCAAACCCATACATCACAGAAAGCAGACCGCTCATTGCAGCCACTCCCACGCCAATGGCCAACCAGGAAAAAAAGGTCATGGCACTGAAGTGACCTTTTTCAGTTCCCTTCATCATAAAACGCCAGGCGATAGATCGAATAACGGCCATTAAAAAAGAGTAACTGAAAAGGCAGAGAGTGGCGAGTTTCTTAAATTCTGTCGCGTTTCAATTCACAGAATTTACTTAAAAGATGAGTTCATACACCCTGTGAGATGCCAGATTTTTTAATAATCTCCCTCTTCCATTGGAGGAGGAGGAGGAATGTATCCAGGGTTAGACTCTTCAAAGGAGTTATTAAAGTCCGGGAACTGCGGCGGCTCAAAGGGGGATGGATTATCTATTTGCGGTACGGTATTAAAGGACGGATCATTTTCAGGTGAAAATTGTGGAGGAGGTGGCATGGAGTTAAGCGAAGGATTATTAAGGTCCTGAGGAAGGTTGTTTTGATACTGATTAGGATTAAAAGGCGGTGCTTGCAGAGGCGGTTCCATCGTTGGGGGAGAGGTACTATTTAAACGGGCAGGAGGCCCCTCTTTTAGCTCCTGCACTAGAGGGGTGGAGGAATCTTCCGTGGGACTATTAGGGTTTGCCATCGTCTCTATCCCTGAGCTAGGGTTACTCTTCTCAGGACTAGGGGTTGGAGCGTAACGTACGTAAAGCACCGCTACAATAACTGTAAGGATAAATAGAATTAACCATTTCATAATCTTGTACTCAAATTTATCTTCAATGAAATAGCGAAGAAATACAAGAAATGATATAGAAATAGTCTATGTCGGATCGTAACCCAAAGTTATCAGCACCTGAAGAGATTCCCAATATCCATTGGGCCGATCATGTCGCTGAAGACCTCATTCAAAAACACCCTAAAAAAGATAGGTTTGTTTGCGCTTCTGGAATCTCTCCCAGCGGGGTGGTTCATATTGGTAATTTCAGAGAGGCTATTACCGTTGATTTTGTAGTTCGAGCACTTTTAGATCGCAATAAAGCGACCCGTTTTTTATATAGTTGGGATGACTATGATGCCTTTAGGAAAGTACCTGCCAATTTACCCAATCGAGAACTTTTAGAAAAACACCTAAGAAAACCTATTTCGCAGGTACCGGACCCCTTTGGAATCCATCCCTCTTATGCTGCCCATTTTGAAAAACGCTTTGAAGCAGAAATTTCCCAAATGGGAATTCAACCCGATTATATTTATCAAAACGTTCCCTATCGAAACGGAACCTATATCGAAGGAATTAAATCTGCTCTCGCTAAAGAAAAAGAGATTATTGCCATTCTAAACCAATCCCGAACGGAACCTCTTCCTGAAGGCTGGACCTGTCTTAGTATTTTCTGCAAAACATGTTCAAAAGATACCACCGAGTTACTCAAACGCGAGAGTGACACCGTATTTTTATATCGCTGCAAAGTTTGTAAAAAAGATGACACGCTTGACATGGCTAAAGAGGGTGGAATTAAGCTGTTGTGGCGAGTCGATTGGCCGATGAGATGGGCCCAGGAGGAGGTCGATTTTGAACCGGGTGGAAAGGACCACTCCTCGCAAGGAGGGTCTTATGATACTGGAATACAGATCATTCGAAAGGTATGGAACCGTGAGCCACCTACTTATGTGCAATATGATTTTGTAATTGCAAAGGGTGGAGGGGCTAAGCTTTCCTCCTCTTCAGGAAATCTTCTGACTCTTCAAGAAACTTTAGAGGTTTATGAACCGGCAATCATTCGATGGATTTTTGCTAGCAGAAAACCCAATTTAGACTTTTCCATCGCTTTCGATTTAGATGTGATGAAGGCTTATGATGATTTCGATCGTTGTGAGCGCTTTGCTTATGGAGTTGAAGCGGGAGAGGAAAAGAAGGTGAATTACGAAAAAAGAATTTATGAGTTTTCCACCGTGGAAAGAATCTTTCCGAGAGATTATAAGAATCTGCCAATTCAATTTCCCTTTCGCCACCTTTGTAATCTTTTACAAATTCAACAGGGAGATTTAGAAAAAACTAAAGAATTCTACTCGGGTCAAATCAAAACAAAAGAGGAGGGTGAAAGATTTTACTCTCGAGCCAAAAGAGCCTGGAAATGGGTTACCGAATTTGCTCCGGAGGAGTTCAAGTTTACCTTACAACACAATCCCACTCATCAATCTCAATTTCCTGAGGTACTTAAAGAACTTATTATACTGCTTAGAGAAGACGGTATAGAAAAATCGTCCGAAGAAAATTTAGCAGGTCGCACCTTTGAAATCATGAAAAGAAATCAGGTGGAACCCAAGGTTTTTTTTCAAGATACCTATCGAATCTTAGTGAACAAACCCAATGGACCCAAACTGGCGAGCTTCTTATTAGCGATTGGGCCCAAGCGAGCGTCTGAAATTTTAGAAAAAGCGCTAACTCGTTCCTAAGTGTTAATAAACTCTCTCTTGCCCATCACTGCACTCATTGAGATACCAGAAATTTTAGTTTTCAAGCTAAAGACCTCAGTTGGTTTCTGTTTTTACCAATAACTGGTGGTGACGGTGCAATCTCCCATGACCTGCGCCATGCAACTAATTCTATCGGTGTCCGGTTTTTTATCGCGATGTAGTAATCTCTTTTCCAATGCTTCTTGAAGAGACAGGTTTTCTGCGCCATGTAAAACCTGCATGTTGCACCGACCACAAACATTGTCTGCACTACAAGAGGATGCCACCGGCAACCCCGCATCAATTGCCGCGTTAAAAAGTGGAGTTCCGGTCTTAACTTCAATCGTCTTTCCTGAGGGAAAAAAGGTAACAATGGGCATCTGCGACAAGCTCCTTTTTACGCTATAATAATAATTAGAGATCTTCTCACACCTCGCGGTTTCTCTCTAACTACTTTTTTCAAGGAAATATCATGCTGGACAAAACTTTAAGTGCTGCAGCACCCTCGCCTGAAACATGTGCCTTATTAAGTGAGGATTCCAAAACACTTTCTCTTATTTTAGACGAAATGGGAAAGGTAATTGTAGGCCAAGAGCACATGAATCGCTCCCTTCTCATTGGGCTTATTACTGGAGGACACATTCTGTTAGAGGGGCTTCCCGGCCTTGCCAAAACACTAGCCGTAAAAACGCTAGCTAATGTTTTAGATGCTAAGTTTCAAAGAATTCAATTCACTCCCGATCTTTTGCCCTCCGATTTAATTGGAACCATGATCTACAATGAAAATACCGGCGAATTCACCCCTAAAAAGGGACCCATTTTTTCTAATCTTGTTTTAGCAGACGAGATCAACCGAGCCCCTGCTAAAGTTCAAAGTGCTCTTTTAGAGGCCATGGCTGAAAACCAAGTGACCCTTGGAGAAAATTCATTTCCCATGGCAGACCCTTTTCTGGTTTTAGCCACTCAAAATCCTATTGAACAGGAAGGAACCTATCACCTACCGGAAGCTCAACTAGATAGGTTTATGTTTAAACTTAAGGTGAGCTATCCCAATCGAACCGAGGAACGAATCATTTTAGACCGCATGGCAACTCAAAAAATTCCGGAAACACAAAAGGTTTTTTCAACGACTGGAATCTTAGCCATCAGACAACGAGTTGAAAAAATCTATGTCGATGAACGGATCAAAAATTATGTATTACGTTTGATCTTAGCCACTCGAAAAGGTGAATTTTTATCTCCCGAAGAGGCTCAAATGAAATCATTAGAAGGAGTCCGAGCACTCATTCACCTAGGAGCCTCTCCCAGAGCCACTCTTTTTTTAATTAAGGCCGCAAAGGCCTGTGCTTTATTTGAGGAAAGAACCTATGTCACTCCAGATGACATTAAATCGATTACTCACGACATCCTCCGACACCGATTGATTCTAACTTTCGATGCCGAGGCTCGTGGTTTTTCCACCGATGATGTGATCCACCAACTATTAGAAACTGTTAATGTCCCTTGAAAATATGAAATTTCGTGAAGCCTTATTAACTGCGGCCGACCAACTGGAGCTGTCTAGTCTTAGACGAGTTTCAGCACTTCTATCGGGTCACTATCAAAGTCCCTATCAGGGAAGTGGTATGCAATTTAAAGAGTTTCGGCCCTATCAATTTGGAGATGATGTTCGTCATATGAGCTGGCAGGTCACCGCCAAAACAGGCCATCCCACCTTAAAAATCTACGAAGAGGACCGAGAACTTAATATTATTTTAATGGTAGACACCTCCGGCTCCTCTCTTTTTGGTATTTCCCAAACTCGTAAGATTGAAATGTATCAAGAGCTGGTGGCGCTTTTTGGACTTGCGGCCTCTAAAAACAATGACAATTTTGGGACTCTATTTTTCAATGATCAACCGACCCAATTTCTTCCACCACGACGATCGCGCTCCCACGTTCTCTTGGCCCTTTCAAAACTGCAATCGCAGGTATTAGACGGAAAAAAAAGCGACCTCCGTCCCTCGCTGCAATACTTGGCTCGTTTTGTTAAAACTCCCTCTTTGATTTTTATTATTTCAGACTTCATAACCCCCTCTTTTCAAAACGAGTTAACGGCACTGACTAAAAAACATGAGGTTATTTTTCTTCACTGTTTTGATGATGCCGAAAGAGGCTCTTGCCTAAAAGGGGTCTACGAAGTGAGGGATCCAGAAACGGGAGAACTACATCTTTTAGATGGCAGTTCCTCCAGGCTAAAGGCCGATCTCTTAAAAAACTTTTCTGAGCTTTCAATAAAACTTGAGCGTTTAGCTCACAATACTAAATCTGAGTATCTTCCATTGAGTGTCCAAGATGACTATCTTCAAAGAGTGGTTCGTCATTTTAAATCTCGTGGGGCTTTTCAGCGGCACTCTGTTCGCTAGCGAACCGTTTACCTACTCGCTGACTCCCTCCACTATTCAACCCGGCAATCATGCCGTGCTTAGGCTAAGTGTGCCTATTGAACCGCAGGAAAATGAAGGGTCGATAACGGTTAATGACGCTCTATTGTTTGAAAGCCCAGAACTTATTGTTCTTGAAAAAACTTCAGAACGAACCGACTGCTGTCTCACCATTAGCTATGATCTAACCGGCTACAAATCAAAAAGCTATTTACTCCCACCTATCGAAATAAAAACTCACGGAAACTCTTTTTCTACTGAAACTAAAACACTAGCTATCGCTAGCCTGCGCCCTGAAGAGGATAATGAAATTAGGGAATCCTTCGGTGCTCTCACTCCTCCATTTCCCTTCAGAAAATGGGGTAAGATAGTTGGGCTTCTCTTAATACTGACCTTTTTGCTAGTCACTCTTCCTAAAAAACTAAAGTTACTTTACAGAAAACGACCCCTCTATCAAACCAAA
Organism: Deltaproteobacteria bacterium; assembly: GCA_013205415.1. Classification (GTDB taxonomy): domain Bacteria; phylum Bdellovibrionota; class FAC87; order UBA2466; family UBA2466; genus UBA2466. The sequence continues at coordinate 1,568 of JABMMY010000386.1, read as the reverse complement.
AAGGTACCCACCATTCCCACAGAAGATCCGCTGCTGTGGCTAAAGAAACAAATTCATCAACTAAAACTAAAACACAAACAGGATCCCTTTAATGATTTACTCATCGATGAATGGAGTCGGATCATTCGAGGTTATGTAGGTAGGGTAAGTGCAGTGCCGGCCCTCACCTGGACGACTCGGGAGCTCAAAATAGGTGTCTCAACCTCAGTCCCCATCCTCAAAATGATTCCATCATTAGAATCCTCCGATCAATTCAAATTCCAAACCGAAATGAGAACGGAAGATTCTGTTACCTTATTGATAGGTAAATACATACAAGAGACGGAGAAGCATTTACTTTTATGTGGCAACTAATAGAACCCAAAAGTTTGCTGATTCTTATTTTGCCATTCCTGGGGGTTCTCTATTTTCTACTAAAAAAAAGAACCGGATTCTCGCGGAAACAACTCGCTCTATCGACTGCAGGTAATATCTTAAAAACCCACAGTAAAAAAACCAAGCTCATTTTTCGATTACTATTTTTTGTTACCTTAATTATATTTTGTCTATTAGCATTTTTAGTCGCTCGCCCCATGAGAGTTAAATCTTGGGTACAAAAATGGACCGCCGGTGTCGATATTGTTTTTGTTTTAGATGTTTCAGATAGTATGGATGCCACCGATCTGACCCCCACTAGAATTTCAGCTGCTAAAGCTGTTATTAAGGACTTTGTGATTCATCGGCCTGACGATCGAATTGGGCTGGTGATCTTTGGTGGAGAGGCTATTTTAAAAAGCCCACTCACTAGAGATTTTGATTTTCTTTTAGCGCAGGTAGAGGATGTAAAATTGAGAGAGCTCAAGCAGGGCACAGCCATTGGAAATGGAATTACCAATGGAATCGCCAGGCTAAGGCACTCGGAATCTAAAAATCGTATTTTGATTCTACTCACCGATGGAGACAGTAATGTCGGAGCTATTAATCCTATCACTGCGGCTCATCTGGCACGACAGGAGGGAATTAAAATCTATAGCATTGGAATTGGAAAACAGGATAGAGTTTTAGTACCTATTTACTCCTATGATTCAGCAGGGCAAAAAAATCAACTGATCGCTCAAATACCCTCTTATCTAAACCCTGACCTCCTCAAGCAAATTTCTGCCATTACCGGGGGAAAGGCCTATATGGCTCGTGACAATGGAGCGTTGAATCGAATTCTTCAAGATATTAGCCAGCTAGAAAAAACTAAAATAAAACTTCTTCCCATGTCAAAAAAGGAGGAGGTGTTTTTTATTCCAGCCCTCCTTATGTTTCTGGGGCTTACGATATTAATCTTTCTGCAAGAAACAAGATTTCAGAGGCGTCGCTTAAATGGAATTTAGATTTGAAAATCCAATGGCTCTCTGGGGCATTTCAGTCATTTTTATCTATGCGGCCCGCTGTCTTTGGAAACGTAAATATTTGCGAGACAGTTTTTTGTGGCGTAGAGCCCTCTTAAACTCTTCGGTACTTTTGTTTTGTGTTTTGGGTCTTTCAAGGCCCCAAGGAGGGGAATCGATATCCTCGCAGGTTTCGGAGCAGGCCAATCT
>JABMMY010000385.1 GCA_013205415.1 Deltaproteobacteria bacterium | reverse complement strand
CAATCCTCAATCCTCAATACGGAGAATCTATGAAATTTTTAATCGTAGTATGCTTACTTATTAATTTACCGTTGCTGGTGGCAGCTGAAAATACACCTAACTATCAGGATTATATTGACAAAGAAGTTGCTATCGAAATAGCGGCTTTAAAGGATATAGAGCCTGAGATCATTGCTTTGCAAACGGCTGTTGAGAAAAAACAAACAGCCCTGGGTAAACAAAAAACAGTTTTTGATACAAAGAACGGAAACTATAACATCGCAATAGAACTTCATCAAAAGGCAATCCTAGCGTTGAGGGACGCTGAAACTGAACTGAACAATGAACTAAAAGGGCAACCAATTTATGGCCGTAGAGGCAAGCTAAAAAAAGGGCGAACTTATAATGGTAATGCGATTACCGAAGCAGGGGGAAAAGTAGGCGTTGCTACTTCGGCGTTAAAAGATGCGACAAAAGAATATAAAAACGCTGAGACTAAATATGGTGAAGCTGATGAAAAGGTTAAAGCAGCGAGAGTTGCCTTGGAAAAGAGCACTGCTGACCATGCCGCAAAAGTAAAAACTAAGGGGCAGAACGAGGCTGTAAAAACTGCAAAAATGGCTGCTATGGAGTCGAATATTAAAGATCTGAAAACACAAATCGAGCATGCCGAGGTATCTACAAAATTAGCTTCTCTTAAGGAGTCTATTACAGATAACGAGCTGAAACTCGCAGTGTTGGAAAATACCTACAATCAAGGTTTGATAGGAGACTTCGTGAGGGTAAAGCTTGAAGGAATGATGAGTGATCCGCAGTTTTGCCAAGCCACTAAAGCGTGCCCAGAAAATGAAGCAACAAAAAGTGACTTCAAACCTAATCTAAAGGGTCTCTTTGAATCTACCGACAGAGACAGAAAAAAGGACCTGGAATCTCACTAAACCGAATAAGGAGCGCTTCATAGCGCTTACTATTATGAGGTATACTTCATAATAGTTAATACCATTATGAAGTTCTGTTCAGAATAGTCCTATCATAGAGAGGGGACTAAAAAGAATTCATCCGTACCCTCGTACCCTAAAGAAAAGGCGACGCTCACTTTATTCATCCGTTTTATCGTTCTTCGAAACAGAGGCGAGGATTCCAGTTGAAAACGTGTTCGCCGGGAGTAAAATTTTCGCCTGTCTCATTTGGGGATGGTGCCCATCTCATTCTCGCAGGCCGGTCGCTCGAAGATTTCTGGCATTCATCTCTTAAGGAATTGTTAGACCTCTTTCATGTTGAAAGAGAGCCCTAAAAACTCTCGTCAAAAACGATCGCCTCTTTACTCGAGCCGAATCCCTTTTGATATTCGGTCACTCTCTTCTCAAAGAAGTTGGTTAGTGGCTGGACATCCTGAAGCACCATGAAAGGAAATGGATTTTTTGCCATATATTTTTTACCCATCCCTAGCTGCACAAGTCTTTGGTCGGCACAATAACGAAGATATTCCTTCATAAGTTTTGGTGAAAGACCACTCACCCCCATCGATAAAGCGTCTTCACAAAAGGCCATCTCTACCTCTACCGCTTCATCGATCATGTCTTCGATACGAGTCTCTAACTCCTTTGTGAATAGAGCGGGATATTCTGTTCGAATCGCTGCAATGGCCTGCATCGCAGCCTCAATGTGCATAGTCTCATCACGAAAAACCCAGTTGGTAGCGGTGGCTAAACCCGGAAGCAGTCCCTTGTTTCTTAAAAAATAAACATAGGCAAAGCTACCAAAGAAAAATAATCCCTCCACACAAGAGGCAAAGCAGATCAGGTTTTCTAAAAACTGTTGCTGTTTTTTTGTCGTGTCTAATTTGTCCAGGTGATGGATAGAATCCATATATTTAAAACAAAAATCGGCCTTGAGTTTTACAGAGGGAATGTTTTTATAGGCATCAAAAGCCTCAGCTCTCTCAGCGGGATCGGGTAGGTAGTTGTCCACTAATAAAAGATAGGTTTCTACATGCAGCATTTCATCGAAGAGTTGCTTTCCAAGAAACATACGATATTCAGGGCTATTGATGTGCTTGTAAAAATTTAAGACTAGATTGTGCGCCACTAGATGATCTGCGGTGGCAAAAAAAGCAACCAAGCGCTTAATGAGATGGGCCTCTTTGGGATTTAATTTATCGCGAATGTGTTCGAAGTCGATTGAAAAATCGATCTCCTCGGTCGTCCAAATGTTTTTAATAGAATCTTTATAGAGTTTAAAAAACTGAGGGTATTGCATTGGCCGTAAAGTTAAATTTAATTCTGGGCTAAGTAACATAAGGTATCCTCACTGGCATGTTTCGCAGGATTCAGGGTTCTCTAGTGAGCAGGCAATTGCGGCCTGCACCTCTACCTCTGAAACGGTTGTTTTTTTAATCGAAGTTTTAGCTCTGGAACGCAAATAATAGGTTGTTTTAATTCCCTGTTTCCACGCATGCATATACATAGAGGAAAGTTTCCCGAGTGTAGGATCCTCTAAGAAAAGATTCAAAGATTGAGACTGGCAAATAAAAGCCGATCGGATAGCCGCCATATCGATAAGAGTTTTTTGTGGGATCTCCCAAACGGTTTTATAGAGCGCTCTAATCTCAGCCGGAATCTCGGGGATCTGTTGAATGGACCCCTCATTTCCAATTATTTTTGATCTCATCGCGGGAGTGTAGAGACCTAATTTTTTTAGGTCGTTAACGAGATAGCGATTCACATTTAAAAATTCTCCACTCAAGGTTTCTCGCTTAAAAAAGTTTGAAATCTGAGGCTCAATACTTTCATAGCTTCCGACGATAGAGGCAATCGTGGCGGTCGGTGCAATCGCAATGAGTAAACTGTTTCTTAATCCATGGCTTTTAATCTTCGCAGCTAACTCATCCCAATCGTAGTGAAGCTCTCCCATGAGGGGTTGGTGTTTTTTAGCTAATTGAACCTGAAGATCTCCATCGGCATATCGAGAGGCTTCAAAGGCTGGGAATTTTCCATTCTCCTTCGCCATGGCCATACTTGTTTGCAATGCCTGATAGTAAATAGTTTCTGAAATGTAACTGGATAGATCGTGAGCCTCTTTAGAATCAAAAGGAATTCTCATTTTAAAGAAAACATCTTGAAGCCCCATAATTCCTAGCCCAATGGGACGCCATCGTTGATTAGACTTTGAAGCCTCGCTTGTCGGGTAAAAATTAATGTCCACTACTTTATCTAAAAATCTTGTGGCTACGGCAACGACTTCACGCAGTTTTTCAAAATCGAATTTAGATTCTTGGGTAACATAAGAGGATAGATT
>JABMMY010000384.1 GCA_013205415.1 Deltaproteobacteria bacterium | reverse complement strand
TGTAGCCGTAACTGTCCCCTTTAAAGTTACCGATGTGTCACTCACTGAAGTTACCTTAAAGTAAATTGAAGAAGTAGGGGAAGACGGCGAAAGGTTTATAGAAGTAATACTTGAACTACAACTACTGTCCGAATAATACGCACCAATAGCGAGAGGGAGAGGGAGAGAGATAGAAAGAGGGGGAGATTGTCCCAAAACTACACTCTTACTATTCTCACTAAAAGGATTCCCCAACCCGTCCCGAGCACTCACGGTAAAGGCACCACTACACACACCCACGTTAAGTGCTGTAGGTGGGTTATTAAACTCGAGGGTTATTGCTTCATGAACTACAGGACTATCTAGCTTAACTCCCGTGAAAAGAACTCGGTTTGCAACAATAGAATCTATCTTGGGACCATTCATTCCCACCGTCCTATAATAAAGTCTCTTCTCATTTTCACCTTTTTTTAAAACCAAGCTATTTGAAGGTGTGTATTCGGTGGTGCACTTATCATCTGAGTAAAACTTCCCCTGACTATTATTGGATGTTAATGAAACGGTAATATCATCCTTCAGTTTTACCTGTAGCCCCTTGGCATTGGACACTAATATTTCCACCTGTTCACACAAACCTAATCTAATACTTTTATAACTATTTAAGGTCATCACAAGACGACTAGGAATTAATAGTGGATCGGTAGAAAAATTAATGGCCTGCTTAACTGGCACCACCTCATTTTCAATCGACATGAAACCAAATTGGCACGAGCTTAAAAAAATAGAAAGGCTTAGAGGTCCGATTATCTTAGCAATATTTATTAATCGGTGAAGCATATTAATAAAAAGGTCCCCAAGTTGTATGTGAAATCAATATTAAGTACTCCAAGGACTATGCCAATAAATAGGACATCTGATAAATTTATGAACGACTGAATAACTTTTCTTCAGCGTTTCAGAGCAGATTTTGAGATGTGAATTTCAGGGGTTAGCCAACACACTAAAATATATTAAAATTCAGATATCTAATAATATATGTTTTATAAATTAACCAAAAATGAAAATCGTCGAATGATTAGTCATTTATCTCAGGATAAATACTAAGTATTCAAAATCACTTGGCTTACCCTGCTTAAAGATCATACAGTTTGGATAACATTTTATCTTTTAAAAAAAACATTCTAAATCTCGGATGGTTAGCTTGTAATTAGGGCTGTAACCGTCCTAAAAATTGACACCCACATTAAAGATCACTATCGGTTTCACACCCACTCCATTTAATGTAATACCTAAAAATTCAGGGTCTGTAAGATATTGAACGCCGCCCGCAATTCCAACGACAATACCGATTTCCAATTTGGTTTGATACCCCACGGTGGCTAAAGCCTGCAATGAAGTAGCCTGCTGTTCAACCGTTCCGTTGCGAGAGGAGATAAAGGCAAATCCTACCGCTCCTTGAATCCAAAGCCCCTTGAAAAATTCGCTAGGATAGAAATTACCGGTGAATAATAAAGAGATTGAAGAAAGGGTTTTCGGAGATGCCGTGATATTAAGATAACTGGGCATGACTCCCAAGGCTATTTGAGGATCAATGATTCGCTGAAAGTGAAGTGACGGATAAAAAAACCCAGGTCCAATACTTCCCCCTATTGATAATAAATGAAAAGGAGAAGGGGGTACTAAAGATAAAGGCGTTACAGGATCTGCTTGAAATAAAACTACAGGTTTCTTAATAGCCACATCAAAAACCACCCTATCCCCTCTACTAATTAAAGAACTTCCTTCCTTAAGTCTTACTAAAGAAAAATTTTCTTTCGATTTAATAACGGTGCCACAATCGATCGGTTTTCCATTTTGGAGAACACAAACTCGGTCATTCACCTTCCACTGTCGGAGAGTGTCTTGAGAAATCGCAATAAGCCGCAGATTACTTCCTACCCGTAGTACCTCTGCGCCGAGTAAACTCTGTGAAAAAAGAAATGTAATAAATAGTAATCTCATAAAAAGTGCCTACTTATGTTATCGAACGATTAACGCAAGTGGTTTAAGGTTTTTTACCAAACTGATGTGGTCTATTTTAAACCAACTACTAGCTGTGAAGTGGTAATGATTTCGCTACAGATAGAAGATTGGAAAAGTGAGGGTATTCATTCTGTCTGCTTGCGTTAGTTAATTCTGCCAAAGTTTCTCTTCCCTTGCCGCTTAGTACCAAACATCCTTTTGCTCCAATATTATCTGCCAGTTCTAAATCTGATAGTTTATCTCCAACGGTAAAACTGTGTTGCCACGATACGATTTGATTATTAAAAGTTTTTGGAATTAATCCTATTTTGGGTTTTCGGCACGAACATAAATCTTCCGGACGATGAAAACAAAAGGCAAAGCCATCAATTTCTATTTTTGAGTCTTTTAAAATGGCGCATACCTTTTCATGAACTTTTTTAAACTCATGATCTTGAATGAGTCCGCGTCCCACTCCAGACTGATTACTAATTACAAATAGGAGATAGCCTTTTTCTCTCATTAATTTTAGGCCTTCAATAGCACTAGGAATAAGAGCAACCTCATCCGGATTTTTAGGATAGTGAGTATCTTCGATAATAGTTCCATCACGATCTAAAAAGACGGCCGCTAAATTCAAAATGTAAACTCCTCGACGCTTAATGAATCAATTTAAAAAACATCAGAAAAATGTTCTACCCCGTGCGAAACCATTGCGATCTTTTGGCATCCTATCATTAAAGATTCTAGATGCTCCAGAGGCCAGGCATTAGCGGCATCCGATAGAGCCTTAGAGGGGTCGGGATGAGTCTCAGCAAAAAAACCACTGACCCCAACAGCAGCACCAGCTCTAGCAATATAAGGAATGGCCTCTCTTAAACCAGAGCTTACCTCTCCTTGCGCACCCGGAAGTTGTACGGCGTGAGTAATATCTAAAATTAGGGAGGCTTCAGACCTTTCCATCTCAGAAAATCCGGCGAAATCGACGATAAGTCTTTGATAACCAAAGGACACACCTCGTTCAGTAATCCAGAAACCTTTAGCATCAAATTCCTTAAGTTTACTTACGATCTGTTTCACATTGGAGGGGCTTAGAAACTGCCCCTTTTTTACACTCACACAGCGACCCGTTTTACTTGCAGCCTCTAAAAGATCCGTTTGACGACAGAGAAAAGCGGGAATCTGTAATATGTCTGCCACTTCGCTAACGGGCAAGGCTTGGTGTGTTTCATGAATATCTGTGACGATGGGCAACGAAAATTCTTTTTTTACCCATGCAAGCTCCTTGAGTCCCTCCTGCAAACCAAGGCCGCGGAAACTTTTATGG
>JABMMY010000383.1 GCA_013205415.1 Deltaproteobacteria bacterium | reverse complement strand
TAGGATTATTTTTATTATCATTGGGTTATCGTTTCTTATCTGGGCTGGACATCAAGCTTATGAACTAATCTCTGCAACTAAGGGTAGCGATTGGTTGCTTCAATTAAGAAATATTTGTTTTACTTTTTTACGAGTGACTATTGCTGTTATTGTGGGCAGTTTATGGACGATTCCAATAGGTGTTTTTATCGGAACCCATCCTGTATGGACTAGAAGACTTCAGCCTTTGGTTCAAATTGTTGCCTCTTTTCCAGCTCCAATGCTATTTCCTATTTTGACCTTAGTTATGATGCGAATGGGAGTGAATTTTGAATGGGGAAGTATTGTTTTAATGTTGTTTGCTTCCCAATGGTATATTCTTTTTAATGTCATTAGTGGCGCCACTTTAATACCGAGAGACCTCATCGATTTGGGTCTGTTGTTTAGATTGTCGGGATTGCAGCATTGGAGAGCGATTATCATTCCAGCTATTTTTCCGTCATTAGTTAATGGATGGATTACAGCAACTGGGGGCGCGTGGAATGCGAGTATCGTAGCCGAATTTGTTCAGCAGGGAGATCAAAAATTGGTGGCTACTGGAATTGGAGCTTCCATTACTCAAGCGGCTCAATCGGGTAATTTCCCACAATTAGCGACTGGAATTGTAGTAATGATAACTTTGGTAGTTTTACTGAATCGGCTTTTTTGGGGAAGTTTGTATAAACTAGCTGAGACCAAATATCGTTTGGAGTAGCTAATGATTAATGCACAAAAAGAACAGCTGTTAGTTTTAGAAAGGGTGTCTCATACCTTTCGTACGAAGGTGAAAAGTGAACTTCAAGTATTAAAAAATATTAATGTTTCAATTAATACGGGTGAAATTATTGCCTTCTTAGGCCCTTCAGGCTGTGGGAAAACAACAACTTTAAAAATAATGTCTGGGCTAATCACTCCAACTGAAGGAACCGTTTATACTCATGGAAAACCTCTTAAGGGCATTAACGAAAAGATGGCCATGGTCTTTCAAAACTCCGTCTTGTTGCCTTGGTATACGGTAGAACAGAATGTCGCTTTGGGATTACATTCTCCCGATCTCACAAGTCGTCAAATCAACATGAGAGTGAATGAAGCGATAGATGCGGTCAGTTTGGGTGGTTTTGAAGAGGCCTATCCCAGAGAGTTATCTGGGGGAATGAGACAACGGGTAGGAATGGCTCGTGCCTTAGCCGTTCGACCAGAAATTTTATGTTTGGATGAACCCTTTAGTTCTTTGGATGTGTTGACTGCGGAGAATTTAAGAGCTGAGGTTATCGATATTTGGAGTGAGAAATCAAAGGCAATTAAGAGTGTACTTCTTATCACGCACAATATTTATGAAGCGGTTATCATGGCACAAAGAATTGTAGTTTTCGGAACCGACCCAGGCCACATTCGAACCGTCTTGAATAATCCATTGGCCTATCCCCGTGATCCCAAGGATCCTAAACTTCAGGAACTGGTAGATGTGATTCATGCGGTTATTACAGAGGCTCTCATACCCGAAGAGATGGATAGACCTGCCTTAATTCAACCTGCCTGGTATCAGGGACTAGAAAATATTCCTCATGTGGGGCCCAGTGAAATTATCGGGCTTTTAGAGGTTTTAGATAACGCAGGTGGAAAGATGGATATTTTCAAGCTTTCCACCGAGACGGCGAGTGAGTTCGGGCACTGTCTTGCTGTGACAAAAACGGCTGAACTTTTAGATTTTGTAGACACGCCGAAGCAAAGTGTCACCTTTACCGAGTTTGGAAAAAGATTTATGCGTGGGGATACCTTTTTGAGAAAAGAGCTATTTTCAACGCAGGTGAAGGCCCTTAGAATTTTTCAAACTTTATTGTCTTGGATTGAGGAGACCCCAGAAAAATCGATAGAGCGAGAGACTGTGATTGCTAAACTGCAAACCTATTTTCCAAATGAAAAATTAGATAACCTTTTTGATACTCTGGTGGCTTTTGGTCGATATGCTGAGATCCTCTCTTATAACGCAAAGCTCGGTGTTTTAACCTTTCCTCTACCAGAACCTGATGAAGAAATGGGGGATCCGAGTTAAAATAGATAGAAGGTACTTTGACGTTATTTTAATAATAAGGGCCTAAAAATGTCTGCCAAATAGGCAATTAATTTCGCCGCTGGCCCTAAGGATTCTTTTAACCATGATTGCCTCTTCGCCATTTAAAATTGAAAATTTTTCCAATACAAAAGAACGATTTAAATTGGCTATCGATTTTTTTAAAAAACGATCTCCTGTTATCTTTGTGAGCCAGCATTATCGGTATTGGGATCTGCATGGTTTTGTTCAACAGAGTTTGGCTAAAGTTTTAGTAGAGTCTGGAGTTCCAGTTTATTGGCTTGATGGAGCTCACTGGAAAAAGAACCGGCCTATTCAAACATGGAATTCTCCGTTATTGAAGATCTCGCAACTTCCCTGTTTGCCCCTCCGAAGAATTCCATTCATTGAGTCGTTAAATACCAGTCTTCAAACTTGGCAGCTTAAAACGAAATTAAAAATGGGAAAAAATCCGTTTCTTTGGATTCATAGTGGTTTAGATGAACGAATTGCAAGTGAGCTTTCATATGTTGATGTTTTTTCGGTGTTTGATGATCCCTATCTGCACTCTCCACAGGGAGCGTTAAGTAAAAAAGCTAATCTCATCGTTGCTCAAAATGAGTTCACCGGAAATATTTATAAGGAGTATTTTGCAGATAAAACGACGGTATTATTTCCTCCTGTCGATATGAATCCTGCCACATTTTCCGATGGCGGTGATTTTAGTTTTCCAGAGAATTTCCCAATTAATATTATGGGCTATATCGGTTCTTTTTTTAGTGACGGGTTTGACCTAGTTTTATTTGAAGACTTCATAAGGTCTTTTCCCGATTGGGGTTTTGTTTTAGGCGGACGTACCGATAGCTCCGGAATGAAAAAGATAGAGACATGGAAAAAATATCCTAATTTTATTTATGTTCCCTGGGTTCCAAGAAAACAAATAGGAGCACTTTGGAAACGGATAAAGGTTAATCTCATGCTTTATCGCCCGACACCTGCCTCCCACGGAGCCTTTCCCGTGAAATTATTAGAGGCCTTATATTACCAAATACCTAGCATCACTACGCAGGTCCCAAAAACCTCTAGTTTAGAGGGGGTTATTCCGAGGCTAACCTTTCCTCAGCAAATAAAACTAGCGGCAATAAAATTAGGACTTCATCAAACACAGGATGTCGCCTCGCTTTATAAGTACTTTTCTAACGAGATGGACCCCAAAATTCATCTGATTCGAGTTGCTGAAAATCATCAAGCCCAAGCGATTTCAAGGTTAATGAAATAGAAAAAATATGAACCAATTTTATTTAAGAAATGGCCAATTTTTTTGTGAAGACACCTCAATCAAAGAGATAGCCAAGAAATTTGGAACTCCAATTTATATTTATTCCTTGGCGGCAATTCAGGATAACTGCCGACAATTTCTAAGGGTGTTTTCAGG
>JABMMY010000382.1 GCA_013205415.1 Deltaproteobacteria bacterium | reverse complement strand
TTTCCTCCGTTCCTTTAGAGATGATCGAGGCATAGCTTTGAATTAAAAGATGGCCAGCCTTAACACCTGGAATGGGAGTTTCAATGAGCTCTAGCTTTCCAGTGTTTAAGGTGTGAAGGAGTTGTTTCATAGATTGAGCAAGAACAAAAAGGTAAATGATCTCCTTATATTATCGGTTTTATTGAGAAGGAAATACAGTAGAAAAAAGAGTGGGTTGATAAATAAGTACAGAGATGCGTCAAGGAGGCTTGCCTTAATGACGGGCTATTAGAGGGCCTGGAGTTGTTTTAGAATAAGCTGAAGTCGGTCTTGGTAGGTATTCCCACCATGAGTCATTTTTATTTTAGCTGCGGTAGAAAATCTATCTCGAAGATTGGGTGAGTCGATGAGAAGTTTCATTTGATCGACCATCTCATCTGGTGTCCTAAAAAAAGGAACGGTGTTTTGCCCGAAAATATCTCGATGCTCCTCAGTCTCTTCTGTGAGCATACACCCCCCCATGGCTGGAATTTCATAGCTTTTCATCACATGGCCATCTCGATTACTTCGTCGTACTAAATTAAGAACTACTTTTGAGGCCTTAATAGCTTTTCTAAGGGTAGCCGTGGGAACAGGTCCTAGGGTCAAGCCTTTGGTTTCTGAATAACGATCCCAGTACCCTCCATAAAGTTTCACATTAAAACCTGCACGTATTAAAGTTTTGATATAAGGAAGACGATCCCTATCGGCACCACCAAAAAACATGACATCGGATTGATATTTATAGTGGTCTATCGGTGAGAGTGATTTTTCTTCAAAATGCAGAGCAGGATTATAGGCAAAGGGAAGATAGAAAACCCTTTTTCCAGAAAGGGTTGCTAACTGTTTTAGATTAGCCCTTCTCGGTGTGAACAATAGATCATATTTCTTAAGAGATCTGAACACCCAGTCTGTGGCATGACCCTTATTCCAAGGGTCATCGGTGACAAACATAACGGTTTTAAAGGTATTTGATTTTAAATGGACAAGGGTGGAGGCATTTACAGGTGCGGTCCCCGTTACGATCAATACATTTGAAATATTTTTGACTATAGAATCGGTAATGTGTTTTTGAAAACGACCTTGATTCCAGCTGCTTTTTTTGAGTGCTCGCCAGGCAATTTTATTGAGAAACGAAAATTGTGATTTAGCCAAACTGCCATCAATAGCCTGACAGGGTATTTCTAATCTATCGCTCGCCTCTCGCAGGTGAGAGCCTACATGCTCCTCCTTAAAGTCTCCAATGATTACGATGGATGGGGCGGGTTTTAATAGATTCTTTTCAGTGAGCTCATGCCGCGCCGATACGTCTATTGCTATCGTTCTCTGAGGTCCCATAGTAATAGTATAACTGATTTCTTGCGGGGGTACGATTCAAAATGGTACAAACCGTCTTGTCCTCAAATTGTAAAAATTGCTCTAGCATCATCCCTAGGTCATGGACCTTTGTTTTCTGAGAACTAGCTACGATAATAATGATGTCGGAATGGCCCGCTACAATCTCTGAATCGGGAAGGGCTAGAAAAGGAGGGTTATCTAAAAAAATAAAATCATAGGACTCCTTTAGTTGCATTAAAAGGTCAGAAAACTTGGTGAGATTTAGAAGCTCAGTAGACTTTACAATCGCAGGTCCAGAGGGAAAAAGATCTAAGTTAGGTTGTATGTTCGGAATAATAAGAGATTGGTACCTACTTAATTTCGATTCCTCTAGAAAAGTAGATAACCCCTTACTATTAGATTTTGTAAACTCTCGTGAAATAGCTTTTCGCCGAAGGTCTATGTCCATCAACAGCACCCTCTTATTTAACGCAGCCATCGAACCGGCTAAATTTCCTGTAATAAAACTTTTTCCATCGCCTGAATGGGTGCTGTGAATCGAAATGACCTGAGATTTTACAAGTGTCTTTTTTTCTAGTTGGAGTATTCGAGTTCTAATTCGTTTAAAGGGAATGGTCTGGGGTAGATCTAGCTTATGTTTGAGAAGTAATGATTTTGATGCGCTCTCTTGGGCAATTAAAGTTAAGCCCTTAGTTGATTTAATAAGGGGAATGCCTCCCAATGAAATATAGTTCAATCCAGGAAAGTCCTTTTGATTAATAATCGTGGGGTCGTGCTTTTCCATTAAAGTGGCAAGAAGCGCTCCGAAAACCAAGCTTAGAATAAAGGCCATAGGGATTGTCGGAAATAAAGAGGGAGTTTTAACGATTCGTCTTTTCGAGGGACGTTCGATTGTGGTGATCCTGTTTTGAATGGAAATCCTACTAACGTCGATATTAAAAAGCTGTTTAGAGAGTTCGCCAAATAATAGATATCTCATTTCCAATCGTTTATTAAGTGCATAATATTTTTGTTCGTCTGCGGGTAGGAATTGTTGCGATAGTTTTTCAGCAAGAAGAAGTTTTGTTCCTGCATTAATTCGGGATCTGAGGTACCAATTTTCCTTTCTTAACTCAGATATTCTTATTTCAGGATTAATATTATCCTGAAGGAATTCTAAGGAGTCATCTTTTTGAAGTCTGTTTTTTATTTCGTTATTTGGGGGTAGTTGTTTTTTTGTTTTTTCAATTTCCTCGTCTAGGGCAATGGCTTGAGGAGAGTCTGGTGAAGTTCCCTCGGCTAAGATTCCTTTTTTTCTTGCTTCCAGGGCTACTAGCTGTCGGTTAATAATGGCTATTGTGGGGAGGTCTAAGTTGTTTGATTTAGAATCATTTCGAAGTGATTTTATATTTGATGTGATCGACTTAATTAATTTGTTATTTTGCTCTAGTTTAAGTTTGTTCTCCTCGAGGTCCGTTTTTAGACCATGAAAATTTGAAACCCGCTCGGTAATTCCTTTTTGTGAAATAGGACCGGCAGCGCGGTTTCTTATTACAAGCATCTCTTTTTCAATATCACTTAGGTAGTCTGTAATCTCATCGAGCTTGCTCACAATATAACTTTTCCCCTCCTCTAGTTGTTTTAGATCTCTACGGGTGGTTAGTAAAACAGCCTGCGCCGATATCTTTTCAGCAAGTTTCACCGAAAGATTCGGATCGCTAGTGGTCACTGTAATATAAAAGCTAGAGATGGGTCCTTTATCTACTTTGGTTACCGATTGTAATAACCCTGCTAATCCGTCGGCCGTTATTTCCTTTTGCGCCATAGGAGCTACAGGTTTTTTTAAGATTTTTCTAATTAGGTTTGATAGCGACGGAACATTTTTAGTTAAAGGCGGAAATAGTGTTTTTCCTTCGTCAGTTTCCATAAGATTCTTGGCCGATTCTTCAAAGAAATCTCTGGAGCGTAAATAAAGTAGAATGGTTTCTAAATAGCTATCTTTAGTTAGGTTCGGAGATAAAAGCTGTGATCTAGAGGCGCCAAGATCCACCGATATCGCCTGAAGAGAGCTATTATCCGCCTTTTGAATAAGGGTATGTGAAGTCGCTTGATAGGAAATAAAAGCGAGACAGTAATAGCAAGCAATGGCCTCTGCTAAAAGAACGGGAACAAGGACTACAAAAATATGCCTTTTTAAAAGGGATAGAAAATTAAAAAAAATAATATCCATAGGTGAATGGGAGGATGAATAGCCAGCCTGGGAATTCCTAGAAGAGGAGTTGGGAAAGTTAGAGTTCTGAGAGTTCATAGCCTCTTTTCGGAAAAGAGCTGAATAATCTAAAGTCTTTACAGAATTTGTGGGGTTGATAAAATGATAATAGGCGGTTGTTATTAAGCCAAAGTTACATAGCCATGTGTCACTCAATCTCGTAAGTGGTCATTATAAAACCTTATGGCCTACGGCGAAATTAATCGCCTATTTGGCGAGGCAGGTTTAGGCACCTTGGAGAGATTTTTTCATTTTTGAATTGAAGGCGTACCCACTGCGGTACGTCGAAATTTAAAAATGAAAAAATCTCTTCAAGGTGCCTAAAGATGTCCGCCAAATAGGCAATTAATTTCGCCGCTGGCCCTAACCCTTCA
>JABMMY010000381.1 GCA_013205415.1 Deltaproteobacteria bacterium | reverse complement strand
TAACTCTCGAATATTTCCAGGCCATTGGTATTGCATTAGAGATCGCATTGATTCTTCTGAGATTCCAGTAATGTTTTTAGAGTGCAACAAACTAAACTTATCCAAAAAACACTTTACCAAAAGAGGAATATCACTTTTTCTAGACCTAAGGGGGGGAATGAAAATAGGAATTACATTGAGTCGATAAAAAAGGTCCTCTCGAAATCGTTTGTCGGCCACTGCCTGTTCTAAATCTTGATTAGTAGCGGCAATAATTCTCGCCTCTAGTCTTACGCTGTGAGCGGAGCCGACAGGTTCGTATAGCTTATTTTGGATAGCTCTCAAAATTTTAGCCTGGAGATCGAAAGAAAGATCACTGATTTCATCTAAAAACAGGGTTCCAGATCCGGCAATTTGAAATCTTCCCTGCCGAGTTTGTGTCGCTCCAGTGAAGGCCCCTTTGACATGACCAAACAACTCACTTTCAAGAAGATTTGCTGGAATCGCCCCGCAGTTAACCGCTACACAGGGCAATCTTTTTCTTGTACTTAAATTATGAATGGCTTTCGCAACTACCTCTTTTCCGGTTCCACTCTCTCCAGTAATCAAAACCGTAGAGTCGGTATCTTTGATACTTAGAATGGTTCTAAAAATATCTTTAATCTGAGGGTGTCTTCCTACAAACTCAGGAAATGGAAAATCGATGAGATCATCGGAGCCGATGTCTGGACTGAGACGGCTCAAAGTTTCCTTTACCACATCAATAAAGGTATGGGGTTCAGAGCTTTTCAACCAAAAATGGGAGGCCCCAGCGCGAATACAAGAAACCACAAAAGACGAACGATCCACTGAGCTCAAAATAATCACACCCATTTCACGGCGACTGCTTTTAATCGAAGATAGTTTTTCTAAGGCATCATGACTATCACCAGACCAAATACAAAGATGAAAAATCTGACTTGAAATTAACTTTCTAGCTTCGGTCTCATCACTGCAAGCAAAAACCCAAAATTTTTCATTCTCAAGCAGACCTCGATAGGTACTAAGTAATTCTAGATTGGGCTCATAAATGAGAATGCGATTCATTACAATTCCCCTCGTTGAATAACCTAATCAACGTCAAAAAAATGACAGTTTAATTTCTGGCCCCCAGTTCTTAAACGTAGGTAAAAAAACTACTTCACGTTTAAGTTGACTTCGAGAGACTCTTTTTTTTTGATTAATAAATGATGAGTAACTGTTCTAATTATAACAAAAAATGAAAAAAAATGTCAATGAATTGACAGGAGCTAAAAAAATACAAAGAAAAAAAATATATCATCATGAAATTTTATAAAAGCACTCCGTAATGGCACGTGGTGCCGTAAATAATTTTAGGTAAAATCATTGAGCAACGTCCCATTTTTTGTTACCGTCGATAAAATCAGATATTTTGGAGACCCTTTATGTTAATAGAAGGTAAAAAAGCCCCAAGTTTTTCACTACCAGCCGATAATGGAGAAACCATTTCCCTTAAAGATCTAAAGGGGAAAACGGTGGTTCTTTATTTTTATCCCAAAGATATGACACCGGGTTGTACAGAGGAGGCGTGTGATTTTAGAGATCGTGAATCTAAATTTAAAAAAGCTAAAACGGTCATTTTGGGAGTCAGTCGTGATTCGCTGGAACGGCATGCAAAGTTCAAAAAGAAATATGCACTTACCTTCGCATTACTTTCAGATGAGGATGGAAAGGTCTGCGAAGCCTATGGTGTATGGAAAGAAAAATCTCTTTACGGTCGCAAATATATGGGAATCGAAAGAACGACCTTCGTGATTAGTCCGACAGGAAAAATAAATAAGATCTTCTCAAAAGTTAAAGTCAAGGGTCATTCAGATCTTGTTTTGGAAGCCATCTAAACGCGACACATCATAGTGGAATTAAGTTTTTGAACTAGCACGACTCCGCTTTAAAATACCAATACCGGTCCTATTACCTTGGCATCAGTTAGGGAACTCGGTATATCAACAGCTATGGCAACTAAAGAAAATATTATTTTTGCGTTAGACGCAGATTCAATTGCAAAAACAACTCCGTACATTGAAGCTCTATCCCCTTATGTAGGAATGTTTAAGGTGGGATTAGAACTTCTTACGGCTCAAGGGGCTCCCGCTGTAGTTCAACACATTCATCGTTTAGGTGGGCATGTATTTTTCGATGGAAAGTTTGACGATATTCCCAACACAGTGGGTTCTGCTTCAAGAGTCGTTGCAAATATGGGCGTCAAAATGTTTAACGTTCATGCGAGTTGTGGAATTGATTCTATTAAAGCCGCTGCCGACAATAAAAAAAGTTCTCTTCTTTTAGTAGTCACCGTTCTCACCTCTATTTCTGATGCAGAATCGGAAAGAATCTTTGGTGCCATGACCCAAAGTAAGGTAGTTCAATTTGCACATGATGCAAAGGCTGCAGGAGCCGATGGAATCATCTGTTCTCCGCAGGAGCTGGAACTTATTTCTCAGGTTCCGGAATTAAAGGATTTACTCAAGGTCACCCCTGGTATCCGTCCTGAATGGTCCGAGGCCAACGATCAAAAAAGAACCTTGACCCCTGCCCAAGCGATGACCTTAGGAGCTACCCATCTAGTCATAGGACGCCCCATCAGCAATCCTCCGAGGGGAATTGGTTCACCGGTCGACGCTGTGAAAAAGATTTTAGAAGAGATTGTTAATTGTTAGATTCGGTTGAAATTAAAAATATTTTTACACGCTCTCAGGCCTTTATTTTTGATAGCCATATTATTTATACGTCAGGAAAGCATGGAAAGGCTTATGTGAATAAGGACGCTCTTTATCCTCATACAGAAGCGACCAGTCTACTTTGCGAACAGATAGCGGTTCATTTTCAACAGGCCAAGGTTGAGGCGGTGTTGGCTCCAGCTATCGGTGGAATCATTTTGTCACAATGGATAGCTCATCACTTAACCCGTCTTGGAAAAAGGGAGGTGTTGGGTGTTTATGCTGAAAAATCTACCGATCCCGATGGATTTGTGATTAAGCGTGGCTACGATGCACTAATCAGAAATAAAAAGGTTTTAGTCGTTGAGGACATTTTAACCACAGGAACTTCCGTTAAAAAAGTGATCGAGGCCGCAAGAAAAATCCCCTGTGAAATCGTGGGTGTGGCTGCCCTCTGTAATCGTGGCCAAATTTCTGCCTCTGATCTAGGCAATGTGCCGGAGCTTTTTTCTCTTCTTCAGGTTAATTTAGAAACATGGGAAGCTTCAGATTGTCCAATGTGTCAATTAAATATTCCGATCAATACCGCAGTGGGAAAAGGGTATCTAAACTCTCTTACTAAATAAAAAAATATTTGGCCCCTTATGCTAATACCAAATAGCTAGTACTTATTAGGACTAGATCCTACACTCACAATACTACAGGCTTGAATTACGTTAAGTCCTAAACCTTCTGCTTTTTCTATAAGCTCATCGCTTTCAGAACCAGGGTTGAACCACACCTC
>JABMMY010000380.1 GCA_013205415.1 Deltaproteobacteria bacterium | reverse complement strand
GGGGTCGGAGCCAAACATCAGGAATTACTAGCGAGATTTATTCATAAGACCTTTATCACCTCAAAAGATTAACAAAAATGAAAGGCCCGGCTGACCTATCATCAGCCGAGCCTTCGTTAAAAGTGAGCTAAGATCCGTTTTTTCCTAATCGGACCTCACCTCGTGAGTCGTTAAGTTTGTCATCACACCACCCCCTTTCAGTGGGCATGTAGCCCGAAGTCCTTTTGTGAAAAAGAACCTCTTAGCGTTACTATAACAGCTTGGAAAAAAAAGCTCATCTCAGAAAAAAACAAGGCTACACAAAGCATTGTTTTTAAAGGACTAAAGCAATTAAGGAGAGTTCATCAATATCTTTGTCTACGTGGTAATGCGCCGTGCTAAAATAAGGCATTAATTGAGGTGTCGGTGCATGGCACCAAGTCATCAAGTTATTAAGTGTTTTTTCCGAAAAAGCTACTAGGAGGGACTCGCAAAAGTCACTCCGCATTATTTTTTGGGGGAGAATCATGATTATTGCTTTACTTAGTATTGGAGTCGCAGGCGGGACTACCTTCTACCTATCATGGAATCTATTCTCCGGGGCGCTAGAGGATGCGGCGGCGGGCCGATTGGAACAGGGTCAAAAAACCGCCAGCACTGGACTATTAAAACTGACCCGACCTTTATTTAAAGCGTTGGTAATGCCGTATTCTCAAAAACTGAAACTCGAAGATTGGAAAAAGAATAATAAACGCAGAATAGTTTCAGCGGGACTAGAAAATGCCTTGGATGTGGATGAGCTTCTGGCCTTTAAAATTTTCATGGGAATTGTAGTCCCGTTTGCGATCTATACCTATTTTTTGGTGACTGGAAGCCCTATTCCTATTTGGCTTATGGGTGGCATGATGCTTATTGGTTTTGTGTATCCAAGTCTCATGGTCTCAAGTGCTCGAAAGAGCAGACACGAAGAAATAAAGTTACAGTTACCCTTTGTTATTGATCTTTTAACTTTATCAACTGAGGCGGGACTAGATTTTATTGGTGCCCTACAGAAGGTAGTTGAAAAAACTCGCTCTGGTCCACTGGTACAAGAGATCGAAAGAATGCTTCAGGAAATTCGCTTGGGGACTACAAGATCAGATTCGATGCGGGCGATGTCATGGCGGATTGATCTTCAAGAAACCTCTTCTTTAATTGCGGTATTAGTCACAGCAGACCAAATGGGTTCTAGCTTAGGTGATGTTCTTAGAGTGCAATCGGATTTAATTCGAACTCAAAGATTTACCAGTGCAGAAAAAAAAGGAGCAGCAGCTACACAAAAACTTCTTTTTCCGCTCATCTTTTTTATTATGCCTGCGGTGTTTATTATGATTTTTGGGCCGGTAATCTTAGGGTTTTTTGGGGTTAAATAATGCATACAAGTATATTAAAAAAAGGGGATCAAATTCTTGTGACCAAGGTGAGAATTGCTAAAACTTTCTTTGAAAGATTCTCAGGCTTAATGGGACAAAAACAGATCACCATTGAGGATGTTTTGGTTTTCCCAAAATGCAACTCGGTCCATACCTTTTTTATGCGAATAAGTATTGATGTCATTTTTGTGTCGGCTCAAGGAGTGGTGACGCAGGTTTTTAGTAATCTCAACCCATGGAGACTATTGTTGCCTCAGAAAAAAGCGGCACATTGTATCGAGATGCCCTCTGACGAGGCCAGTAAAATGGGGATCTCTATTGGTGATTCCTTAAGTTGCGAAGGAGTTTTTTAGTTGAAGTTTGAAATATCATATCAGGGTAAGGTAGTGATCTCAAAAGATCTGCCCGATGGCTCTTATAAAATAGGAAGAGCCGAGGATTGCAGTATTGTTTTGAATTCAAATAAGGTTTCTAAATATCATGCCCTTCTTATCGTAAAAGGAAATCGAGCTGCGATTTTAGATACAAATTCTTCTAATGGAGTTTTTGTAAATGGAATTTTGATTAAAAAACAACTTTTAAATACTGCCGATAAAATTGAAATGGGTGACCACACCTTTTCAATGGACTCTGGAGCTACTCCACGGAGGAAAATAGAATTATTTTCAACAGATGGGTCTGCGGCATTTGCAGCAAACCCAGAGGAAAACCCAGAGGGTGCACCAGATTTTCTATTGAATTCCCCCTCTGAAGCAGAACCCGAAATAACAGTAAACAAAATGGAACAACTTCTGAATTTGGTGGATGGTAAAATTTTATATCCATTTTTTGAATTAGTAAAAGTGATAGATTATCGATTTCTAATGGCCATGATTCTAGTAACCACTATTGGAATCTCAGCCTTCTTTAGTGTCATTCCTGTTCTTAGTTGGGGGAGAAATATTACAAAACAGGAATCCTTAAAGAGAGGCCAGGCGATTCTTAAACAGGTAGTCCGCGAGAACTATCGAATTCTTAGTAAGACCAATGACACCTCATTATTAACTGTGGCTGCGGCTGAAGGTGATAAGGACATGTTAGAGGTCTATATCCTAGACGCCAAGACTAAAAGTGTACTAGCGCCCACTAAATACCTGAGTAAATCTATTAATGACCCCTATATGTTATTAGCCTTGGGTGATTTAATAGATGAAGGAAAATTAGAGGCTATCAAAGATAGAGGGGATGGAACCTTTGTTCTTGCTGAAAGTATTCCCTATTATGGTTATAAAGATAGTGCTTTATTTCCCACTGAAAATCCTAACGATCCTGCGACTGCAACAACTATTGTGGTGGCCTACTTTAAGATTCCACAAAGCATAAATGGCATCTATGAACCCCTTGCCATTGCCGGATTAGTATCCCTTCTTTTGGCCCTGGTTTCTTTTTTTCTGTTACATAAAATGATTAGCCAGCCCATTAAAGAGTTACATGACCAGTTAGATACCGCTCTTAAGGGTGATAATATTCAGATGGTCTGCCATGCGAAATTTCCAGAGCTAGAGGCATTAACTACCGTAATTAATTTCTCAATTACTAAAATGAAAAGTGCAGGTGGAGGGATGGCTGCTGTTCCTGCGGGAATTCCTGGTGGCATCGATGCCGACAATGAGGAGATGATCTATTTAAAATCTATCGAAGAGTTTTGTTTGGGATCAACTGATGGAATCTTGGTTTTGGATATTAGTAAAAAGGTAAAATATGTGGGCCCTATTTTAGGGGATTTAATGGGACTCAGATCACAATATGCTGTAGGCCAAAATATAGGAGATGCCTGTCGAGACGGATCATTCTCAGGCACTGTAATCGACATGTGCGAGCGGGTCGTTTCTTCCCTAGGGGAAACACAGACAGCATCATTAGATATTAATGGCGCGCCAAGAAATCTGACAGCAGTGGGACATCGTTTATCAAATGGTGAAGTTTCCTTTATACTCATTACGGTGAAAATGAATGCCTAATGCCTTAGACATAAGAGCCACCTCAGACACCACTCCTTTATTGGAGCAGATAGCAGG
>JABMMY010000379.1 GCA_013205415.1 Deltaproteobacteria bacterium | reverse complement strand
AGCTCCCCATAGGTGACAAAGGCCTTCACATTTTCATCGAAATAAAACTCGGGGCCTCCCTGTAGTTGACGAATTTTACCAGTAAGAACCGGAGACTTTGTCGCGAATTCATATTTTGCAAAAAGGCCAAAATAGCGGCCAAGGCCAAGATTAAAAACTACCGAGCCGCCACTAGGATTAATCCCCTTCACACTATCGTCAAACTGAGATGTAAAGGCATCGATCATTAACTTTGTTTTTAAAGATAGTAGTTCAATCCCAGCAAACCCATCCGACACCCTCACAGATTTGTAATTCACACTGCCCTCATTCGACTGCTTTAAAATATAATTTCCCGTGCCCAAAGAAAAAATACAATCGGAACCTATGGGAATTGAGATTTTTAAGTAGGCCGTGAATGCTTTTGAATTATTAGTATTTTGTGCAAAAACTCCAGTACCATTGAAAGCGCCCATAGCTAATTCTAGATAGTTTTTAAAGGGCTCATAAATAATTTCTGCACCGGCCTCTCGCGACAAAAATAAGGCTCGATGAGTTTCATTGAAGTCGGGCATATTCACGTAAGTTAAATCGGGCGTCCAAAGAGGATTGAAGGAGGGAGAGAAAAGTCCTGCCTTAACTTTTAAATTTGAAACGGAATCACCGTCCTCGGGTCTCACATTAAAAACCACAAAGGCCTCTACAGGAAGAAGTTGCGGAAGCGTCGCTGTAGAAAATTCTCGAGTTTGTCCCAGTGACAAACGATAATTTAAATATTTTCCAATATCTCCAAAACCGGAAATTCGAATGGAGGGGATAGAAAACCCTTGATAAACGGCTCCACCAGAATAGGCTCCATCTAATCTCAGACCTATTCCCAAGGTCTGTGTGGGTGAAGGTGGCACCACAGCTCTCATCGTCACCGGCTCCTCAAGGACCCCATGAGGGACCTCCTCTACTAGCTTAGGTGCAGCTACATTTGAATCCTTATTCTCTAGCTCGGTCGTTGCGGGATCTGCTCCCCATGAGCCCACAGGGTTCACCATTAATCCTGTGATAAAAAAAAGAATCGATTTTTTTTTAAGCTCTTGGTAAAAATATTTCAAAACAGGTTCCTTTCCCCAAATGTGAACTCACCCTAATTTCCCCATGATGAGCCTCTATAATTTTATAGGCTGTAGGAAGTCCTAGGCCAGTTCCCTTTGCCTTAGTCGTAAAAAAGGGTTCATAAATATGCGCTAGTACCTCGTCGGTCATCCCCTGCCCAGTATCGGAAACCCACCATTTGACCCTCTGTCCACTCACCGGCTCACAACCTAGTTCGATAATACCCTGCTCGGGAATGGCCTGTGCCGCATTAAGAAGCAGATTCCATACGACCTGCTTTATTTTTTCACTACTGGCTAGTGCTTTACAGGGTGTCAACTTTGTTTGAATTTTCGCTACACTTTTAATTTCTCGAAGTCCATTCGCCACTGTAATTATCTCAATGAGAATTTCATCTAGGGAGATCGCTACTAACTTTAATCTCTCCGGTTTTACAAAATCAAGAAACTCGGAGATCAAACCATTTAGCCGATCAATTTCTTTGAGCGTGATCTCCATAAGTTTTTTATTATCGGGATCGGTCCATTCCTGCGAGCTATTTAGCATCTCAATACTAGCCGACATACTAGCCAAAGGATTTCTGATTTCATGAGCAATCCCCGCAGCCAATTGCCCAACGGCGGCAAGTTTTTCATGTTGTTTCAGTTTCTCTTCAAGATGAATAATTTTAGTCACATCCTGAAAAAGTAGAACTCTCCCCCCCGTAGCCTCCGTTTTTAGTAATCTACCCATACCCGCCTCGATATCAATCTCAGCTACGTCGCCTCGAAGAGTTTGTTTGTTTAGCCCTTTGCCCACTTCAACCGTCTGCTGAAGTCTTGCCTGTCTACCGGCCTCAGATTTTGCCTTCAAAAAAACGCTTCGATGAAATTCACTACCGGTTGCAGACACAGAGGTCTCTCTGACTGGACTAGGCTCATTTCCATTCCCTAAATCCTCCTCTTGAGGCATCTCCTCCGCCTCAATTTGTGTAAAAAATGGCATCAGCTCGGCACTAACTTGAGACAAGGGTTTCCCAACAGAATCTCTGGCGAGAACGCCTAAAATATGTTCAGCAGCGGGATTGATGAAATTCAAATTCATGTCATTATCGACCGTTAAAAGCCCAGTGGGAATTTCTGAAATAATTCTCTCCTGAAGGT
>JABMMY010000378.1 GCA_013205415.1 Deltaproteobacteria bacterium | reverse complement strand
GGTCCATACCGGACAGATAGGTAACAGATTGTACCGGAGACATGGGTGACACTTTCCGGGCACTGGTTTATATAGTTTTTATTAATAAGACTTGGTACAAAAACCATTTCAAAGTAGTAGGCTATAAAACCACCCATATCGGAATTTTTGACTGCGCACCAGAACATTCGGCAGCGAAAGATAATGCTTGTTCCTTAGGTGCTTGTTGCTAAACCTCTTAAAGAGGAGATTAAAAATGAAACTAGCAAAGGTAGTAGCCGTAGTTTTCTTGATCTCGGGGGCTGGGCTTTTTGCGACTCCGACTGGAATAAATAATATCCCAACAGCCGATGTGGTTCCGGATAGAAAAGTCGCGATTCAATCTTTTGGCAGTTTTGGGCAAGGCAGCAATCAATTTGCCGCCAATGGAGCGGGGAAGAGTTCACTTTGGATGGGATTTAAAGCGGGAATTCAAGCGACTGCCCCTGTAAGAGTCGAGATCGGAATCGATAGCCCAGTGGCTCCAACGAAAGCTGGGCCTTTAGTATTTCAGACGAAAGCCAATTTCTCCCCTTGGGAAAACGGACTGATAGCTCTTGGGATCGCTAATATCGCATTGACCGATTTTGATCGAGCTGGGCGCCCTTTTAGTTACGGAATTGTGGCTCAGGATTTTGGATTGCTCAGAGCCCATGCCGGATACGGTTTTCAACTTAATTCCAACACGGCCCTTTTTGGAGTCGATCGAAACTTAAGAGTTTTGGGAAGATCGTTAAACCTTAATATAGATTTGGTTCAGTCCGCAGATCACAGTTATTGGCTTCCTGCAGCTGGATTCAAGTTTGATCCTACCCAGTACATTGTCCTTGAGAGCTGGGCCAATTTTCCAGGGCGAGGGCGGTCAAGTTATATCGCAAAGATCAACTTTGTTTTTGGTGTCTAATTTATGGAGACTACAATGAACTCAAATACTACAAATTTACAATCCCACTGGATAAACAGTAAAAGCTACGACTTGGCCTTCATCTTTGGCGGGTCGATTTTCACTTTGATGGTTCCCTTACTGGCATCGCGATCTCCACTATCCCTTATCCCTCTTTTTTTCTGGGGATGGGTTTTCTTTTTTGAAGGGTCGCATTTCTGGGCTACTTACAGCCGAACCTTTATGGATTTTAAATTTATGAAAGAGAATCGAGGGGATCTGTTTTTCAGTCTTCTCTTTTTAGTTTTACCTGCCTGCATGGTGGGAATTTCATCAATGACTCAAAATCCGCTAGCCATGAACCTTTACGGATTTTTTATTTTTAGCTGGTCCTTGTATCACAATACCCGACAGCACTATGGCTTTGTATCTATCTATAATCGTAAAGCCAATACGAGTCAGAAAACCATGGAACTCATTCGATGGGGAATGTACTTAACTACTTACGCCCCGATGGCCCATTTCTTTCTCTCCTATAAACTAGGAGCCGATTTTCCTGAGTTTTTTGGAAGTCTCTCGAGTTATCCCTGGTTCAGTTCGGTCGTTTTAAATCTGCCGATGGTGCTTTCAGGTCTAAGCTTGCTCTACTTTGGGTATTTAACAGCCCGCATTCTGAGCAAAAAACCTCAAAGCGGAAGCCCTATTGCGTTGCTCTACATTTTTAACTGCTTCATTTTTTACAATGTGATGTTTTATCTAGTTGCAGCTAAAGGGCCGTTCTTCCCAGGATATGAAAACTTTGGACAAAAACTCATGGTGGTTTCCATCATGAATTCACTTTTTCATAATATTCAGTACCATGCGATGGTTTGGTTCTACAGCAAGAAGCGTTATGCTGAAACCCCCTCCGAAGGTTTCTTTGGTTGGGCCAAAGATGTGAATTCAAAGTTTAAGACTTACGCCCTTGCTTCACTCACTTTCTCAGTCCTATTTACGATGGTGTTTTGGTTAAGAGCGGAAATTCCTTTCTTTGGTTCTGGGGTTAGTGATGGGACATGGAGCAAGTTGGCATATGCTCTTTATTTTGGCGTTGTGGGGCATCACTTCTTTCTCGATCAGAAAATTTGGCGAGTCAGTAAAGCTCCTGAATTGTCCCAGTACTTGTCTCTTAATTTCAAAGGATGAGTAGAGATCTCTCATAACATTTTTGAGAGCATAGATGGCTACGGAGGTATGGCATCCCAAGGTAAATCGCCCGATCATTTCTGTTTCTGATTTTTTTGTTTCAGATACAACCGATTCCCATGCGGCAAGAGGTCTATTGGACTCACGCAATAACCTCTGGCCTGCTGAGGTCAAAGTCAGCCCTAGATTTCTCCTGAGGAACAACTTCACTTCAAGTCCATCCTCAAGTCTTTTCACCGCCAAACTAAGGCCTGGTTGTCCTACTCCAAGCCTTTCGGAGGCTCGCGAAAGATTCCCCGTATGAGCAATTTCCTGAAAATATCGTTGTGTCTTTAGTATCGAGCGAGTCTTTCTTATCGATAAAAACTAATTTGAGATGAAATTTGTTTCCACTGGTAAAAACTTACGTTCTTTTTGTTTTTCGCTTTTCTTCTGCTCACTCATTTGAAGGACTTCTCCAACTTGGTCATATTTTTTAAGACGCCATCAAAAGCAGTTTTAAACTCTGGAGCATTCGCCACTGTTGCGATGGAGTTGGCCCACCCTTGCTCAAGGCGGTGGGTATTGATCTTTTGATGGAGATTGTAATGCGCCAGATCGGTGCGAGAATTAATTTTTACAGACTGATGTGTTTTCTCCGCGCGGAGAAAATGTGATTGATGAACCATCTTCCTTTTGATAATTTTGATGGTCTTTGACTAAGCTTCCTGTGACATCCAAAATAGGTAGTGTCAAACAAATGAAAAAGATAACCACAAAAAAAGAGAATCCAAAGCGAAAAAAAAGCCATCCTTGGCGTTTATGCTCTCCCGGTGAGCACTGGGTACAAACCCACTCTCTAAAGGTTCCCACAAGCCATAAACACCCCGAGGGCGTCACTACGACTCGCCATGGGCATTGTGCCAAAAATCCAACGAGGAAGGATCAGCTCTATCCTGATGAGATCAAGGAGATGGCTAAGATAAATTTCCCCAAGGTTAAGGAAAAGCCCTGCCCAATAGACTTGGGGTTTAAGGGAAAGAAAAAAGGAGATCAGTATGATGACCTCATTGCAGGTTGGACACAGTACTGGAATGATATTTTTGAGCCCTCCACTCCTCTGGACCCCAACATTATAAAAGCCTTAATTGGGAGCGAGTCTGAATTTGACCCTAAAGTCCTTGCTAATAAAAAAGATATAAATAGCGCAAGGGGGCTCATGCAGATTACGAACAAAACGCGAAAAATCTTCGGAGATGAAAAAGGCGAGCTCAAAGACCACTACCTAACTTTAACTCGAGACGATTTGAATGACCCGAATCTCAATATTTGTGCCGGGGTCAGATGGCTCTTTCAAAAAGCAAAAATTGCATCAAGCCTTCTAGGCAGAGAAGCTACTTGGGAAGAGGCAGTTGCTGAGTTTAAGGGGGTTAGAAGCACCCCCAAAACTGAGACTGAAAGAATTATGAAAAAGTACAAAAACTTTTTAGGGGCCCTGAAAAAATGCGAAGGAAACTAATCTTTCTTTTTTACTTACTTTCAAGCCTCTTATTTGCTCAAGGCGATTCCCATTTGAAGCGATTGCAGAAAGAGTTTCCATTTGGATTGTTAACGAATGACTTTGGAATCTTAAATCGGAATGACTTAGAGACCAATGTTTGTATTGCGGGTGAGGCGCCTCTTATGGACCCACCTACAAACTATGCCTATTCCTATTGGCAATGTTTCAAAAGCCAAAACACTCGAATGATGTGCGATGTGGGAGGCTACGACCCTGTGGAAAAATCTAGAATGGTTATTCTTATGATTCGTGCTACCAGAGATGGCCAAAGACATGAGTTTGTGAGCAGGCGGTTGGCAACCTTCCAAACTTGCCAACTATTTTTGCGTGATTGGAGGCGGTTCACTCGTGGTGAACCGGTTGTTTGTGTTTCGGGCTCTTTTCTATCCAAAGATAAAGAGACCGGTCAAGCTTTGTGGAGTTGGACTTTTGGAAGATATAAGACGCGAAAAGGTTGTGACTCCTATTTTCAAGATGAGTGTGATTTCAACAAAAGGTGCCGTAATTAAAAGATACCGAAAAAGCGAACAAAAATATCCATGGTAGAAGGCCGATTAAGAAAAAGAGAATATGAGCTCATTCGCAGTTGGGAGAGAGAGACGGGCGGCTTCTTTATGACTCAACCGCCGCCATAGACATAAAGGTTACTTCGCCTTGGCCGTTAAAATTTCAAATTCGTCTTCATCATCGTTTTTGGGGATGCCCATAATCTTGATTCCCATCCCTATGCTCTTCATATAGTCGATCAGGGTAGAGAGCCTGATGTCCGATCTGTTTTCAATCTTTGATGAATTTATTTGGAAACTTAAAGACTCGGATGCGAATTGGCAGAAGGTCTTATTTTCTGGCGGGCTCGGGGTTCGATAGTTAGGATTTTTGGACTTAAAATGGGGCAACCCTCTCGGAGAGGTAAGTCGGTCAAGGCCGACATCGACTGGTACGGCAAAGAGATGTCTCGACGAATTAAGGAGGTGGACTGGGATAAAGCAAAGGCCGATGTTCAAAGATTTTTAAGACCGGTCGACGTAAAGACCTTGGAGCTATGGAACAAAAAATTCTTTCTTGATTGTCTCAACCGAGTTCTACACGAACGCTAGCAGAAAGAGCTTTGAAACTTTAATTGCATTCACAGCTATGAGATTCCCTAAATCCCCTTTTTTTACCCAGTAAATTACCTAAATAGTATCTTACTAGATATCATTTACATATATTCAATCTAGTATGTTACAATATATGTAATTTACTGGTGAAATATGCCTATAATTGATAATTTTCAGCTTAGAAAGGCAATCCCGAGCGAAGAGTTCGACTATACGCTCTTGAGTAGTGTCCTAGCCTCCTATTCTAGCGTCGGGCGCAAGATCAATGAACTACTCCGCTCTGGAGTTATCGAGCGAGTGAAGAAGGGGCTCTATGTGTTTGGGCAAGAGTACGCGCGAGGCCCTGTCGTTAAGGAGACCCTAGCGAATCTGATATACGGGCCTTCCTGTATTTCACTGGAATATGCGTTGGCCTTTCACGGGCTCATTCCCGAGCGGGTAGAAACGTTAACTAGCGTCACTCCCAAACGAGATAAGAATTTTAAGACGCCACTGGGGAATTTCACATACCGATACCTGACGCCGGAAAAATATCCTGTAGGAATCGACCAGGTATTGATTGATGATAGCCATCCCGTACTAATGGCCTCTCCCGAGAAGGCCTTGTCCGACTATCTCGTTTTAAAGAAGGTTCCGCCGATCAAGAACGAAGAGGAGGCGAGGCAGTTTCTAGAGGACGATCTCCGAATTGACTCAGGAAAGTTCAATCGCTTTAACCCGACCGCTTTGCGAAAGCTCAATCGGTATTATCAAAATAAGAATATCGAGAAGGTGGCCGAACTTTTTGAACAGGAGAGCAAGACCAATGAATGAGGCCGTAGCAAGAATGCTGGGGCGGTATCGGTGTAGGACGGAAGCCGACTACAAGAATGCCCTCATAGAAATAATGCAGGAGGTAGCACTGCTGGGTTTATGGCGGGCAAAGTTCTTTGAGCATGCCGCATTCTACGGCGGGACATCTCTTCGGATTCTGTATCACCTTGACCGTTTTTCCGAAGATCTCGATTTCTCGTTGCTAAAACCGCAACCGAAGTTCGACTTGAACCCTTACCTCAACGCGGTTCAAGCAGAACTACACGGAATGGGATTCAACGTGAGCGTCGAGACACGAAAAAAAAAGATCGAGACTGCGACCGAATCGGCCTTCATCAAGACCGGCACCAAAGAGTCACTTTTGAAGATCGATGTTCCAAAAGAAATCTCGCAGAGATTGCAGCGCAATGCGGTTCTTGAAATTAAACTTGAGGTAGATACCGATCCTCCGGCAGGATTTCAAACCGAAGCCAAGACACTGATTCAACCCATTCCTTTTGCGGTAAATACCTTTGCCCAACCCGATCTGTTCGCTGGTAAACTGCACGCAATCTTGCAACGCAAGTGGAAGACGCGGGTGAAGGGTCGCGATTATTTCGATTTTATTTGGTACATCTCTCAAAATATTCCGGTCCGCCTTGGCCACCTTGAGCAACGACTTAGACAGACCGAGGGATGGAAGGGCAAGAAACCCTTGACGCGCAAAGCGCTTAACGAGCTGCTAAAGCGAAAATTTTCTGAGGTGAATATTGAATTAGCGAAAGGCGACGTGATCAATTTCATCAAAGATAAGGACGCAGTTAATCTCTGGTCGGCAGAGTTTTTTACTTTGTTACTTTCTCGATTAAAGACCATTTGATTAGCGGGAATGAAGATATTTATTAGCAAATATTTTATAAAGACAAAAAAGAGGTTCCCATTTTAAGGGCCTGTTCTTTTTGGTGAGTTACCCAGATAAAGGATCTTTTTTGTTCTTCGGCTGTAGCTTCTTGAACCCACCGAATGATCTCCCTTTCAAAAATATCCCCTCTGGCCTTATCAAGAGAGGCTGTGGGCTCATCTAAAAGTAAGATTTGTGGTTGCAGAATCAGGGCGCGGATAAGGGCCATGATTTGAGCCTCTCCACCCGACAAGAGTTTTGCAGATTGGTTTAGAAAAGAATCCTGAAGATTAAAAATACTTAAATAATGGGAAATTATTTGGCGATCATATTTTTTATTCTGGTGAATTTGAAATAAAAAAGGGCCTTCGAAATTTTCCTGCACGGTGCCCTCTAACAGACTTGGTTTTTGTCCAAGGTAGATCACTTGACTGCGATAGTGGGGCACCTCCTTGGGGGCGATCAGTTTTCCATTTAAAAAAACCTCTCCTGAGCTTAAAGGGTCTAAAAAAATAAGTGATCGCAGAAGTAAAGATTTTCCAGAGCCAGAAGCCCCCTTAAGAACAAGGCGGTCCGATTTATTTAAAGAAAATGAAACCGCATTTAAAAGAGGCCTTCCCTCTCGGGTGATTTGGCTAGTTAAGTTTTTGATCTCTAAAAGGGGTGTCATTTTTTATGTCCCACCTTCCAATACTCAAATTGGTGCCAATGATTAAATAATCGGTGATAACCCAAAAGCACCACTCCGAGGGTTCCCAAAAAGGTACTAGTTGCCACAAGAAACATAATCACAATTTGATACTTTACCGCCTCTATGGGAATCACTCCAGCCAATAGCTGCCCCGTCATCATTCCCGGTAGACTTACCACCCCAGCTACCATCATCGAGTTGATAATAGGTAGTGTCCCGATACGAATGGCGGTCATTAGTGATGGTTTGGCAGCCTCCCAAGAGGTGGCTCCTAAGCTAAGGGCTAAATCCACCTGGTCGCGTTTAGAAAAAAGCTCCTCTGTGAAACGGTCGAGTGCAAGACAAATTCCATTTAAGGAATTGCCTAAAATCATCCCTAAAAGAGGAATGATATATTGGGGATCCGACCAGTTTGGAATATGAAAAATAACAAAAGAGGAAAATAGAATCAAACTCCAAGAGCTGAACCCAATGGCGGTAATACTATTATGTAAAATTCCGGGAAAGTGTCGAATCGATCTTTGGGCAGCAGTAAATGCCGCCACTACTGTCATGGTAGCCATCATAAGTATGACGACGAGAGTAGATTCAGCCTGAAATACCCATTGAAGAAGAAAGCCCATCATAAAGAGCTGAAGCGCAGTTCTAAGCGAGGCAATCCAAAGTGACCTGGTTATTTTAAGTTTTAATCCAAGAGCAAGCAGTCCACTAAAAAAAATAAGTAGCCCCGCTATGGCTACCTGGGTCAAAGATAGGATCATGTATTCGGATGACATCTATTTTTTATATCATGTCCAGCGAATCGAGTGTAAAAAAGAAGGACTAATGATTGGGCGATTCTAGTTTTGTGATCTCATTTCCGGGGGGAAATAAAGTGAAACTCAATTTATGTTTGTCTTTAGCTATTGGGGTCTTATTTGCCGGCGTTTTTAATCGAGCAGCGATTGCAGCCGAGGAAAAACTTATTTTATTCGGTGGGGGTGCCTATACACCTGCGGCCATTGCTAAGTTTGTTAGTTTTGCTGGGGGTAAAGAGGCCAGAATAGTCATTCTCCCTTGGGCAACCTCAGAACCGATTCCGGAATTTAAGGAGCTAGAGGAACAATTAGCGGGGTACGAACCTGCGAGTGTGATTCGTGGCTTGGCTCCTGATAGCGCCTCTTTTAATAAAGGGGAACTCCTTCATCAACTTGAAACTGCGACGGGAATATTTTTCCCGGGTGGAGATCAAATTGATTTGATGGAAAGAATTAATAAACACCCGGAGATAAGAGATCTCTTATTAAGGATCTATCATAACGGAGTCGTTTTTGCCGGCTATAGCGCGGGAACCGCCATAGCCTCTAAAACTATGATCACAGGACGAGGAAATTTTTCAGTTATTGATCCCACAGAGGTGGAGACTGGAGAAGGACTAGGATTGGTTACCAAATTTATAATCGATCAGCATTTTATTGTCAGACAAAGACAAAACCGATTGATGTCGGTACTTCAAGTTTCTTCTGAATCTATAGGAATGGGTATCGATGAAGGAATGGCTTTACTTGTGGAAAATGAGGTTAAGGGAACCGTGATTGGGAATGGCTATGTGATGGTATTTCGTCGACAAAAATCTCCCACCCGGTTCACAGTTGACCTACTAAAAAACAACCAGACTATTTTGATTCCCTAGAGGCCGCAATAAAAACTGAGGTTCCAAAGGGGAACGGAATAAAAGTGGA
The DNA here is from genome assembly GCA_013205415.1 of Deltaproteobacteria bacterium. GTDB lineage: Bacteria > Bdellovibrionota > FAC87 > UBA2466 > UBA2466 > UBA2466. The sequence goes on along the minus strand of JABMMY010000378.1, from coordinate 145 downwards.
AAGTTTACTCTCCCATTTTGAGGCCGCAATTAAAGTTTGATTTAACCACCTAGGAACTACGGGATACTCTAACTTTTCTTGGCGGTGAGAAGACATAAATCGGTAAGGCGCTGCGGGAAATAAAAAGGACCAGCCATAATAGGCC
>JABMMY010000377.1 GCA_013205415.1 Deltaproteobacteria bacterium | reverse complement strand
GTCTCAATACCCCTCAAACAATCTCCTTTGTTTATCTGATCTGATTCGATCCGAGTCGATTCTTTTTTAGGTAGATCTAGTGTCCCATGAGTTTCCGTAGTTGAAGCTAAAACTGCCCACCAGAACATTCCCAAAATTTCATAAATGAGACGTTTGCCACGGTGATTGCGCTTCGACGTAGTCGATCAAGTGGGTGGATTAAATGGGTAATTCAAATTGGGCCCAGTTGGGATCGAACCAACAACCCCCAGATTAGAAATCTGGTGCTCTATCCTATTGAGCTATGAGCCCGAAAACATGAGACTTTCAGAGTCACATGGGGTACCACAGCAAAATGCAATTGTCTACTTACCGCAACGAGACAAAAAAAGAGGGCCTTACTATCTGAAATCCTACACCTTCTCAATCGCAAGCTTCAAAGTCACTCCATCAATTTCCTGCTCTGCACTCCAAGCAGCTTTTGTCTTAGGGGCAAATTCGGCCGCCAATACTTCCGACATAATGTAACCTCTATGAATTTGAAATGCCTGCTGTAGCTCTTCCGAGGTTTCAAAGGCTACGTTAATTCGATCTACGACCTCAAAATTGAGATCTTTTCGCAGTTTTTGAATTCGGTTTACAAGCTCTCTGGCCTGCCCTTCCTGAATTAATCCAATGTCGAGCTTAGTATCAATCCATACGGTGATGCTTCCCATCGTCTGAATGACACCCTCCTGTTTGGGCTGACGATCTAAAATGATCTCTCCCGGAAATACCTTTTCCCCTTCCATCTCTAAAAATCCATCAGACTCAAGTTTCTCCACCGCTTCGGGAGTGAGTTCCCGAATTTTCTGAGAAATAGACTTCATCTTTTGACCTAATCTAGGTCCCAAAATCTTAGCATTAGGCTTTGCAGAAAAGCTCACCCATTTAGCTTCATCACTTGTGAAGGAAACCTTTTTCATATTGAGCTCAGTAGAAATAATCTCACGATACTTTTCGATCGCCTTTTTATCCTCTGGATTTTTAGTAATCACTAAAAGTTCTCTTAAAGGCTGGCGAGTTTTTAACTTATTAGTATTTCTTGCATTCCGACCCATCGAAACCACATTTTGAATTAGAGCCATCTGCACTTCTAATTCCTGAAAAATTCTTCCCTGTTTTTGCTCTGGATAGGCACATAAGTGGACACTATCGGGACTCTTGTTTTTAACTCTTAAATTCTGATAAATCTCCTCTGTAATAAAGGGCAGAATAGGTGCCATGATTTTAGAAAACTCTAAAATCGTAGAATAAAGGGTCGCATAAGCTGCCTCTTTATCTGCCGTTTTTTCCTCTCCCCAAAATCTCCTTCGATTCAATCGAATGTACCAATTAGTAAGATCATCGATAAACCCAATCACCTGCGGTACCACTTCATATAGGTGATACACCTCCATTTTTTCTTCCACATTTTTCACAAGCGATTGCAATCTGGAAATTATCCATCGGTCCAAATCGTTTTCTAAATGGTCTAAACTTTCACCTTTAAATTGTGTGGGCTCCCATTGATCAGCTCGCGCGTAGGTGACTAAAAAACTATACGCATTCCATAAAGGCAGCAGTACACTGCGAATAACCTCTTTAACTCCCCCCTCTGAAAACCTCAAATCTTCAGCATGAGAAGCTGGACTACTCATCAAATAAGCGCGCAAAGCATCAGCACCGAAATTATCAAGAATAGATTTGGGATCGGGATAATTCTTAAGCCGTTTACTCATCTTCTTGCCATCTTCAGCAAGAACAAGCCCATTCACGATCACATTTTGAAAAGGGGGTTTGTTAAAAAGAGCGGTGGCAATCACAGAAAGAGTGTAAAACCATCCACGAGTTTGGTCCGTTCCTTCAGCAATGAAATGGGCTGGAAAATTTTTTTCTAATTTTTCCTTATTTTCAAAAGGATAATGAAGCTGTCCATAGGGCATGGAACCACTTTCAAACCAACAATCTAAAACTTCAGGAATTCGCCTCATAAGCTTGCCTGTTTTAGGAGATTTAAAGGTCAAATCGTCGATAAAATGCTTATGAAGATCGGTCACTTTTTTACCAGTAAGTTTTTCTAGCTCTTCAATAGAGCCCACGCAATGCATCTCTCCATCTTCATCTCTCCAAATAGGAATAGGAGTTCCCCAAAAACGATTGCGACTGATATTCCAATCCCTAGCATTCTCTAACCAATTTCCAAATCGACCGTCTCTTAAATGTTCAGGAACCCAACGAGTCTTTTTATTGTTTTTTAAAAGATCCTCTTTCAAAGGTTCTAGGCGAACAAACCAAGTAGAGATCGCTTTATTCATAAGTGGCGTATCACTGCGCCAACAAAAGGGATAGCTGTGCACCAGAGTTTCATGTTTCACTACCGCATTTTTAGCTTTTAAATACTTAATAATCTCTTTGTCGGCATCTTTGATATTGAGTCCCTTAAACTCAGGGATCTCCTCTGTAAACTTTCCTTCAAAATCGGTGGGATCTACAATTGGGATCTTATATTTACGACAGATTTCAAAATCCTCTTCCCCAAAGGCAGGAGCCGTATGAACAAGACCGGTTCCATCAGAGGCGGTGACATACTCACCTAATAATATTCTAAAGGCCCCTTCAGATTTTTTATCTTTAAAATGAGGAAATAAAGGCTCGTAGGTTTCGTTCTCTAACTCTTTTCCTTTGAATTTAGAAACGATTTCATACTCATTTTCTAATTTATAATAAGCAGACAGGCGTGATTCAGCTAACACATAGTGATCTGTAGTCGCCGTCTCCTTAATTTCTACATAATCAACTTCGGCATTGACTGCTAAGGCTAAATTGGAAGGCAACGTCCAGGGGGTCGTCGTCCACGCCAAGAAATATCTATTCTTAGTCACACTTTTAAATCGAACCGTTAGCGCAGGATCTTGAACCTCTTTATAATTAAGTCCTGCTTCAAAGTTTGAAAGTGGAGTCGAAATTCGCCATGAGTAGGGCATCACACGATGCCCTTCAAAAATGAGATTCTTTTCCCAGAGTTGCTTGACGACCCACCAGACAGTTTCCATAAAAGGGGTGTCCATGGTTCGATATTTATTTTCGAAATCTACCCAACGTCCCGTGCGAGTAATAACCTCTTCCCACTCTTTAGTGTATCGCATCACAATACTGCGACAGGCTTCATTAAACTTTGCGACTCCATACTTTTCCACATCTCTGTGGCCGTGAAGCCCCAACTCATTTTCCACCTCAAACTCTACAGGAAGACCATGGCAATCCCAGCCCCATCGCCTTTCCACATAGCGACCCTTCATGACCCAATATCTCGGTACAATGTCCTTTAAAGTGCCCGCTAAGATGTGACCATAATGAGGAAGACCGGTGGCAAAGGGAGGACCATCATAAAAGACAAAGGGTTCTTTACCTTCATTGGCCTTCAATCCTTTTTCAATAAGGCTATTTTCTTTCCAAAATTTTAGGATCGCCTCTTCTAAAGAGGGAAAATGTACATCACTTTTAACAGGATTCATCATGGTCTCAATTCCTATTTAAGCAAATTACACTAGCCTAAAGGATTGAGCAATCTCAGTAAAAAACTAATACCTGCGTTGAGGACCATAGTTCTGCTGAGGATAGTTATATCTCTGTTGAGGATAGTAGTTCTG
>JABMMY010000376.1 GCA_013205415.1 Deltaproteobacteria bacterium | reverse complement strand
GAATATAGTATTTGCTGAGGATCATGTTTCATTATCATGCTGAGGGCCATGATGCCGATGATACCTCCGGCAAACATTCCCCCCAGAGCCATCTTTTTTTTTGCAGAAAGAGAAGCATAATAGTTCTTCAATTTCTCAAAAATTATATTTACGCGATCATTCATGAATTATCTCAAAATTTCTAAGCGCATTTTTAGTTGTATTTTAAATTTAGGTTATTCACCTAAACTCAAACCTGCATTCTCATGATCTCGTGATAAGCTTCTAGCGCACGATTTCTTACCTGAATTAATAGTTTAAAAGCCGATTCTGCTTTTTCCATTCCGATCATAGTTTCATGTAGATTTTCATTTTTTCCTACAGCTAGATCGGAGGCTAGTTTATCTGACGTATTCAACTCTTTATTAACCTGATCAAAAGAGTTCTTTAAATAGGCGGAGAACCCCTGGTCACCTTTGTCTTGATTTACTGAAAGAGCTGAATCGATACCATTGCTCAAAGCACTCTGCATTCCTTGAATAGAATTAATACTCATTTATTATTTCCTCCCAATTTCTAAAGCTTTGCCCATCATTCCTTTAGCCACATTAATTGCGGTAACATTGGCTTCATAGGTGCGACTGGCATTCATTAAATTAACCATCTCTTCCATCGTATTAACATTCGGATAGGCCACCATACCCTCTGGATTAGCATCAGGATGATTAGGATCATGAACCATCCGTGGAGCATTTTGATCAGAGACCACATCGGTCACCTGGACGTGGTGAAGTGGAGACTCCCCCATTTGACTTGATAGTACCGAGGCAAAATCTCTCGTAGGGGTGGCTTCAAACACAACGTCTTTTCTGCGATAAGGCCCCCCCTCTGGAGTTCTTGTGGTTTGTGCATTAGCCAAATTACTAGATGTCGTATTCATGCGCATTCGTTCTGCGCTTAATGCAGAAGCGCTGACATCGAGAGAATCAAAAAAATCACTCATCGCTCACCCTCCCCGATCGCATATTTTAACAGTGCAAATTTCTTAGAGATCGCCTGTGTGCCAGCAGAATATTTCACATCATTTTTATTCATTGCTGCCATTTCACGATCCATATCTACCGAATTTAAATCTTGACCCACCTCAGAAAAAGGTTCCTCTGAAATTCTTCCCGTTATTGACGCAAGATCTTCAAAACCCTCTGCGCCATCTGAATTTTCGGCCGCTTTTTGCAATTCGGCCTCAAAATCGATGCGCCGAGCCTTAAAGTATGGAGTCTCAGCATTTGCAATATTGTCTGCAATAATAGAGTGCCGCTGCAAATGCAGGTCTAATGACTTTGACAGCGTATCGATGGTTTTATCAAACATTGGCATTTTATTTTCGCATTCTCAAAAATAAACCTAAAGTATTTTTTAATTTCTTCCGATAACTTCTTTTGCAAACATTGAGCCATCGATCACAGGCACAAAAACCTCGTCGACACACACCTTCCATGACAAATATTTCCTACCGAATTGGAAAATTTTTCCCTTCAGCTTAATTGATATAGTTTAAGCTTATTTCTTAATGTCCGGCCGCTAATGCCTAATTGGTCTGCAGCCACAGTTCTATTACCGTCTGTTTGATTTAGAACTTCCAAAATATGGCTTTTTTCCAAATCCTCTAAACGCACAGGAGGTTTATGTTCCAATTTAATTTGAGACTCCTTCAGCCATGATTCTAAGTGCTCACTTCCTATTCTATTTCCATCACAAAGAAGAACAGCTCGCTCAATTACATTTTGTAATTCTCTGATATTGCCCGGCCACAGATTCTTCTTTAACTGCGTCATGGCATCTGCTCGAAAGGAATTAATTATTTTGTCCTGTCGCTGAGAGCTTTGAGTTAAGAACTCATGCGCTAAGGCTTCAATCGCATCTTCTCGATGCCTCAATGGAGGGCAATCGATTCTAATTACGTTAATTCGATAAAATAGATCCTCTCTGAAATTGCCCCTCGCAATAGATTCTTTGGGTTCTCGATTGGTTGTAGATATGACCCTACAGTTGATGGATACGGTCTCTTTTCCTCCTAACCGATCCACCTCGCCCTCCTGTAATACTCTTAGGAGTTTAGCCTGTAGATGAATTGACATCTCGCTGACTTCATCTAGTAAAAGCGTTCCGCCAGACGCCCGCTCAAACTTACCTAAATGCTGAGTCACAGCTCCCGTAAAGGCTCCACGTTCATGTCCAAAAAGCTCAGACTCCATGAGTCCATCAGGAACTGCCGCACAATTTATGGAAATAAAGGGTTTTTGTTTACGACTACTTTCATCATGAATATATCGCGCAATGAGCTCCTTTCCAGAACCACTTTCTCCACATAAAAGAACAGGACTCTGGGTTTTGGCGGCTCGCTTAGCCAGATGTAATACATCGCACATTTTTGAATCGGCGATAACTAAGCGACGGTGGGCTAAAGAAATAATTGTGGCAGACACTATGGCTCCTCCATTAAATTGATTTCACTTTTGGCCATCGGAGCCCAGAAAGAGTCTTTAGAATCGATTACCTCTTTCCATTGCTGTTTTGCCAATTCCTGTTTTTTTTGTTTTTGGTAGCATTTTCCTAATCTGAATTGCGCTTCATTGCGTTGAGTGCTATTCGAGTCCAGTGCAAGGGCCTCCGAAAAGTATTTGATGCTTTTTTTACATATCTGCTGCTCAGAGCTTGCTTTTCCTGCGAGATAAAGAAAGGAGGCCAGTTCCAATCCGGAGACCTTCTGTTTTTTTGCTTCAGACAAAAGAAAATCTGCCCTACTCCAAATCTTGCTGCCATTTACTGTCGGAATTAAACTGGCTAAAACTCTAACCTTCGATTCCTGGTTCATTCTTGATATTTGGGAACTACCGAATTTAAATGCCTCTGAGTATTTTTTTAACTCATTAAGGGATTTGATTTTCAAAACAACCGCTTGGTCCTTATATTTTTTATCTGTTACTTTTTTTAAGGTTTCATTCGTGTCTTCGAAGTTTTTAGTTAAAAACTGGGCCTCGGCTCGCTTATAACTCAAGAAACTCTGGACCTCAGAGGATAGCATTGGATTAATTGACGCAATCTCTCGGTTCGATTTAGTTTTAGATAGTTCATCTGTGACAGCAAGATTATTTCCTAAATTGGCCATGGCCGTGAGTATCAACGGATTGAAATCGGAGCCCAAAAAACGGGTTAATAGTTCTGAGTCCTTTACAACAGCTTTGGATATTTCATTTAATTTAGTCTTATCCGTCTCTAAAAAAAGATGGCTCAACTCGGTTCCAATCGCTATTTTAGTTTTATTATCTGGATCGTTTGCCTCCCAGAGATCAGATTTATTCCATCTCTCCAAAAGTCCAAACCCAATGAAGAACTTTTCCTTTTCCATAAGTTCTTTAAACCGTTTGGTGATTAATTCGGTGTAGAATGTTTTTGTCTCTTTCTGAAACTTGGTGCCTTTTATCCAGAGACTATAGGCATCTTCTATCGGTGGAAAAAGATCCTCATTTTTTAAACTCTCTTTTTTAAGGTCTACAGCCAGAACCTCAAGAGCCTCTTTTTTCAGTGTCTTTAGAATATTTAATGAGACAAATTCAGCTATTTCCGGATCCTTTAAATCCTCAGAATGATCTTTACCTATCCTTACCAAATAGCCAATGGCTGCAGTCTCACCCGACTCTAAAAAAGTAAGCGCCTTATTTAGGCTGCCTAGATATCGCAACTTAGGATCGCCGATAAGGGTTAGCTCCTCGTCGATCAATCGAGTGCGTCGTATTTTTTCTCCTTGGCTTTTTTCTGGATAGTCTAAAAGAAGTGCTTGAATATGCGAGAAAATTCCCATATCGGTTTTTGGAAATTGTTCGTAAGTCTCAAGATAGAGACTCAAAAGATCCGATTTAGGGCTCTTTAATTTCGCGCTAATATCAGCGATTCTTCGATGAGCATACACAGCACAGCTTGGCTCTCTTTTTTTATGCTTTAGATATTCATTGAAAAAAAACCTGGCAGAGGTGAATTGCTTGGTTTGGTACTTATTCTCTCCAATATTATAAAGTGCCTCTTGATAAAATCGCGTAACGATATTTGATTCCTGGTCATAAATACTTTCTATGATGAGAGTGGATTCTTTAGGATTTTTTTCCATTTGCATTTCAGCTAATCGCAACCTAGCCCCCACCTTAAATCTGGGGTTGTTACACTTTTGTAGGATCGAACTGAAACCCTTTTTCGCTACCTCAAACTCATGTAGTAAAAAGTTATTTTCAGAAATCCCAAATTGAAACATACAATTCAGATTATGGAATGGATAATCCTGCTTGGCCTTGATAAAGGTTCCTAGGCTCTTGGAATACAAACCATTTCGTAACCAGAAGGCACCCATCGTCGCCTGTATTACAGGTATTAATTGAGACCTCGGGTATAAGAGTACCGTCGCTCTTAGATGCTTCTCCGCCTCTTTGATGATTTCGGAGTCGGGGCTATCTATTCGATCAAATAAACTCTCTACCTTTAGAAATGCGACAGCCTCTCTTAGGGGCGAGGTTTCAAATGTATTTTGAAAAAACTCAATATCCTCATCTAATTTTTCCCATTTCTGCCGATGAAATGTTTTTACCAATTCATTATATTCAGATCGACCCGGCAGGTCATTTACTATAGTGGTAAACCCCTCCTTAGCCGTATCAATAAGACTCTGACTTTCACATGCAGGATGCTTTAACTCAAAAACTTTAAAATTGGCTCGTTCCGAGATATTTGCACTAAAGGCGGTAGTACCGATAACGCATACGGATAGGGCACAGGACAAGGATGTAATAAGTTTAAAAGGCATGACACGGCTCTAATCAGCAAGGCTCGTGCCGACTTAAATTTTAAGTTGTCGCAAGACTATTGCGTTACTTATGAGAAAAATCGCGGCCAGATTGGCAGTCCGTCAAGTTTTTGTCATGGTCGGTAAATTCTGCATTGAATCGCGTGAGGTTTTTTACTGGTGTTTTAGCTAGAAACTGCCGATAAACAAGGTGAATAAAAAGGTACACCTCATGATTCAAATTATTAAATTACAACTGAGCGTTATTAGCTTGGATCATTACCTTCTTCTTTTTCTTTTATTG
>JABMMY010000375.1 GCA_013205415.1 Deltaproteobacteria bacterium | reverse complement strand
TTCTGGGGCATTAATCTCATCATCGTCATTGTTGCGATAATCGAAGGCCGGTTGACCTAACCCGCGCTCGGCCTGTTCTCTAAGATTACCTTTGAGTAGATTGAGCTCTTTTTCATTGGGATCATCGCCACCAAAATGACGACCCACAAACTCCTCTCTTTTCTCAAGGCTATCTTGAATTTGAGTTGCAGCCGCTAAACTTGTTCCAATGATTTTGGGATGCATTAAAATTACAGTATTTGTTTTTAGGTTTTTATAACTTTTAGATTTAAATAGCCAACCCAGGACAGGAATATCTCCCAAAAGAGGAACCTTCGCTACCGTTTCCTCAATTTTATCAGACATAAGACCGCCCATCATGACAAAATCCTGGTCCTTTACTATGACAGAAGTATTGGTGACTCTAGAGGTCGTAGCCACTTGAAAATTGGCTAAAGCAGCCGGCACCGAGGTGTTGGGTTTGAAGGTATCAATTTTTTGTTCGATCTCCATGCGAATATTTCTGCTGGCCGCATTGATGTGAGGGGTAAGTTTAATTGTAATCCCAGTTTTGAGTCGCTCGATGGTTCCGGTGGCTCCGCCTATCTGTGTTCCTGCTTGAACAACTGAGGTTTGAACTGGAATTTCATCTAGCACCTGAAACTCTGCCTTTTCATTATCTAGCGCAATGATTTGTGGAGTAGAAAGCAGGGATGATTTACTGGACTTTGTGAGTAAATTAATTAGCCCCATAAATGAACTGAGAGTCACGGAAATAGGAGTGGAACCAGGAACCGTATAGTTGAATGAATTGCCTGCAGCAAAAGGTATGGTGGCCCCTTCGCTAGGAATTCCCCCGGTAATGGCGCTTAGTAGCGAGGCGGAATCACCAATAAAACCTCCTGCAAAACCTCGCCCTGGACTTGCCGCCGCTAGGTTGGTTCCAATTTTTGTGAGATCATCGACAGCCACTTCAATGATCGCAGTTTCAACAAAAACCTGCAGCCTTGGGATATCTAATTTTTTAATTACCTTTTTTAGTGTCTGGTAGTCGACAGAATTTGCTGTGATTACTAACGCATTGGTTGCGGCATCTGAAGTCACTTTAACGCCACCCTCAAGTTCAGCAGAAACGGGACCACTACTTCCGCTTGAAATGGAAGGGGATCCTGGGGCTGATGAAGAAGAGGAGCCCCTTTTAGATGCCTTGCCAGCACCTCCAGATAATGATGATAACGTCGAGGCAAGGTCTTCTGACTTTGTATATTCACAGTAGTAGACATGAATTCTTCCAGAATCATTGGTTTTCACATCAAGCTTTGCGACCAATTGAATTAACTGTTCGAACCCCGATAGATTTGCGAGTACGACAAGACTATTGGTTTGCTCATCTGGAATAATCTTTGAAATAACTCCGCCCCCTCTAGTTTTTTCAAGAGCACTTTTCCTGAAGGAACGGGGCTGCCCTGGAGAACTTTTCCCTTCGCTATAAATTTCGCCCAACATATCTGCAATAGCTTTCGCCGCACCATTCTTAATTCGCAATACATGAAGAGTTGTTTCGAAGGTTTTAATATCTAAATTTTCTAGAATGTCTTTTATCCTTTGAATGTTAGATCCTGTATCGGTGATGATGATCGAATTTGTAGGTTCGTAAGCAAATAATTTTCCTTGCCGAGTGGTAAGATCTCTAAACTCTCTTTGCACCTCATCCGCATTAATAAACTTCAGCTGAAAAATACGCGTAATAAATTGGTCGTCCTTAGGTGCATAATCACCCGCATAGGTTTTTACTGGAGACCTTCTTGCCTCGGCTGAATCGATAATTCTTATATATTTTCCTGCCTGAACCGTCGTAAGACCATTAGCATCTAAAGCTGTTAGAAAGGCTTGGTAGGCCTCTTGAAGAGAAACTGCGGCTGGACCAAGAATAGTGATTTTTCCTCTGACCTTTTGGTCGATAATGAAATTTTTTCCGGTCCATTTCGAAATTAAGGTTACTACATCTTTGATGTCCTTATCTGGTAAATCAAAATTTTTAACCTCTAAAGATTTAATAGAGGAGTCCAGTTCTAAATAATCGGCCAGCCTTGGCGCGGCTTTCTTTTTTTCCGACGATGGTTTTGTGGGTGTGGTGGTGGTTAATGGAATGTTACCGCGATTGTTACCCAGAGATTGAGCTGGTGAAGGGCTGTTTGATGGCTTTGCAATGGGACCGGGAGGTGTCTTTCTTAGCGGGGGCTGAGAAATCGGAGGGGGATTCATCGCGGAGGATGGGTCTGGGGGTGCTTGGAATCCAAAATTATTATCTGGAGCCAAAAAATTATCGTCCTCTTGAAGCTCGGAGCCGGGAGGTAGGGAGGGTGATTCCGGATTGGAACCAAAAGGATTTTCATTTGTATTGCCCGGCCGATTTTCTGCTCTTCCCATGAAATGAAAACTAAAGAAAAGAGTAAAAACAGCAAGAGCGATGACATGTTTTTGTTTCATAAGAGCCTCATTTAACTTCGTAAGAGAGCGGAACCTCTTGTCCCCCTCGCAACACCTTCAAATTGATACGTTTTGCATTTCTTAATATTTGGAAGGCCTCGACCCCTTTACCCAGATTATCGAAGACAACATCATTTGCTGACATCAGAATGTCTCCCTGTGCTAGGCCTAAAGAGGCAAATGGAGAATCGGGTTCAATATTTTGAATTAGGAACCCCTTCATTTTATTATCGATGTTGTAAGGAACTGCTTTTGCCGTTTGGAGAACATTATTGATATCTTTAAGCTGATCATCTAGGTAGCTTTGGTTGAGAGCATAATTGGTTTCACTAACTTTAGTAATACCAGCCGTAGTTTTCCCTGAACCAAAGAGATCTAAACTATTTGTATCGTCGGGAATTTCAATGAATTCTAATTCTTGAGTCTGCTTTACCTGGAAACACAATTTTTTTCTGTCTACTTTAAGGGCCTGTAATCGTCCATTTGAAAAAGTATCGTCTTTTTTGATGGCAATTTTCATAGGAAGACCCTCCTCTTCAAGAAGCGCCACAGAAAGACTTTCATCGGTCATCACAATGGTGCCCAGTAGTTTAATTCGTTGTGCCGAGGGCTTGGCTTGCGAGAAACAATCTAATAGTCCTTGATCAAAGGGTTCTGGAATTTTATTTTCCACGTTAAAAATATTTCTATTTTCAATAGCACTGAAATCTTGCGTGGCTGACTTTGTTTTAGGGGCGGTTACTTTTTTGGGGGGCAAAGGGGTATAGGTGGGGCGAACAAAATAGGTTCCAATAATGCGGGAGGCTATAGCACTAGCCAATAGTACGGCAAGACTGGTTAGTCCGAGACGAAATAAGAGGGAGTGTTCCTGAACCGAATCTAAATTAATTTTTTTTGGAATTCTTTTTCGAATAGCATTGGAAACACGATTGGGTTTTAAAGCTTGGCGTACACGACTGCCATCGGGTCCTCTTTTTTTGAAAAAATTTTTGAAAAAGTTTTTCATACAGCCCGCACCGGTTAGCTTGACTCACTGTGAGTGATGACACGCGAGAGCCCGTCATTTTAAATTGCAAGGTGAGGACCACTTTTTCGGTGGTGAATTTCTCAATTATATTAGGGTGGGTTGAAGGGTAACGCAAAAAGCCAAAGACAGATTGGCAAAAATAATTAAAATTCCATTAAAATATATGACTACCTGGCAATCAACTCTTGTAGTGACGAAAATACAAATAATCGGTAGGTTCTTTACTATGGAAAAAGAGTTGTTTGAGAGGGGCTGTACCCATTTTGATGAGAGGCAGTATTTTGACGCGCATGAAGTATGGGAAGAGCTATGGAATGAGGCTCAGGGTCCACGACGATTTTTTCTTCAAGGAATGATTCAGGCCGCGGTGGCTCTTCATCATGCGGGAAATCAAAATTGGGTAGGAACAAGAAAACTATCGGCGAGTGCTTTGGATTATTTTGAAAAGGGTCGATCAGAAGGACGCGAGATCGATATTGATCAGATTAAAGAAAACATCATCGATTTTGAATTGGCGTTACAGAAACTTCTATTGGGAGAGACAATAGAGCTTCCCTTTTATAAGTTGCCCAGAAAGTAATCATGGACACACATCACTCACAGGAACACAAACACACCCATTCTCACCGAGAGGTGAAAACTAAAGGGACTGCTACCCAATCCCTAATAGGGGTTCTTATTCTTTCGAGTGTTTACATGGTAGTAGAGATCTTGGGTGGACTCTGGAGTGGCTCCTTGGCCCTTCTCGCCGATGCAGGCCATATGACCATTGATGTTGCTGCGATTGCATTGTCTATTTTTGCGGCCTGGATTGCACAGCGCCCGGCCACAAGTGAAAAAACATTTGGCTATTTTCGCGCGGAAATTTTAGCGGCACTAGTGAATGGAGTTACTCTAGTCGTTATTTCATTATGGATTTGTTATCAAGCGTGGGAGCGTTTTTACACGCCTCATTTAGTTCGAGGTGAATGGATGACGGGAATTGCTGCTGGAGGATTACTAGTTAATCTTCTAGGTTTAGCGTTGCTTCATCGTCATGGACAGCACAATCTAAATACACGAGGGGTGTGGCTTCATTTACTAACCGATACGCTAGGATCTATCGCTGCGATCGTAGCGGGATTTTTAGTTTGGAAATGGGGTTGGAATTTAGCCGATCCTATTATGTCGATAGTCATTTCACTTTTTATTCTATACGGATCTTGGCGACTTCTTAGAGAGTGCGTAGATGTTTTACTTGAAAGTGTTCCAAGGGGCTTGGATGTGGGAGAAATAAAAAGGGCCATTGAAGCCGTTTCAGGGGTCATAGAAATTCATGATCTGCATGTTTGGACGGTGACAAGCGGAATCCCCTCTTTGAGTGTTCATGTGGGATTAAAAGAATCTATAGACCCAGGTATTGTTTTAAGTGCTGTTACTAAGATATTGTCCGAAAAATTTCACATTGATCATGTCACAATTCAGGTAGAGCCCAAGGGTTTTAATCATCTAGGCGAAGACTGTAACCTCATGAAAACATAGGCTTACACAAACCATGCCTTTGATTTTCCAATACCTATCCTCTGGCTTGATCTAAATATTGATTTCAAGTACAACCCTGTTCCTTATGAAGGTATTGGTTTTTGTTTTAATAAGTTCTCTTAGTTTTTCTCTCCGAGGTGGCGAATCGATTTCCGATTTTCCAGAGAGTCAACCTATTCTGACCTGCACTCAATTAGCTCAAGAGGATATTTTAAGAATTAAAATTATTGAAAGAAACACTCACTTTTTTTTAACTTTAGAAGAAAGAGATGGTGAGACTGAACTATTAATTGCCGACCCGCCAAACAACCGTCCATTTGTTTTGCCACTTCCATTTTGGCGAGATCAACCGCGTTTTATAAGACCTATGGGCCCCTATTGGGTGCTATCCACCTGTCTCTCTTTTCGCTGTGATGATATAAAAATAGTCTGTAAGTAGTCATTAGCTTTCCCGGAGAAAAAAATGAGAGACACCCATTTCATATCTAAAGAGACGGAGCTGTTTGTTTCTTTAGCAGAGGTTCCGGGTAATACGGGGACCCTTTGGTTTAATAAAATTTTTACAGAGTTTAAGATCAATGCGATCTACAAGAGTTTTCAAATTCATCGCAATGAGTTTGAATCTGCAATGAAGGGTGTGAGAGCTTTTAAGATTTCTGGTGGGGCTATTTCAATGCCGTTTAAGAAGCAGGCAATGGGTTTGGTCGATAAAATTAGTGGTGTGGCCAATCAGATTGGCACTATTAATACCTTTAAAAAGGAAAAAAATGGAGAATTGGTTGGGTTTAATACCGATTACATTGCCGCTCATCGAGCCCTTCCAGAGAAAGCGACCGCTATTTATTTATTGGGAACAGGTGGAGTTTCAGCGGCTATTGCTTATGCCATTCATGAAAAACAGCTAGCACCCCTCACCATTATTTCCAGAAGAAAAGAACCACACTGTATTCCCAAGGAGGTGAAATTTGAATGGCGAGATTGGAATGACCTTCCAAAGTTGTCCCCTCCCCAGGTAGTAATTAACGCAACCTCATTGGGTATGACCGCTGAACTAGAATTAGAGATTCCGAACTTTTGGTGGGCGGATATTCAGCATGCGATCGATTTAACCTATCGCTTAGAAGGAACTCAATTTGCAAATGAAGCGAAGGCAAATCAGATCAAGTTGATTGATGGAAAGAAATTTGCGAATTGGCAAGCCTTAGAACAGTTAAAAATTTATACAGGAATTGAAATAACCGAAGAGCAAAGTGGTTATTAAAAAAGGTCGGATAGGAATGAGGTGTTAGCCTTTACATCTTAGCCCGACCCCGTTTATATCAAGCTAGTATTTTTAAGGGGGGAACATGAGCACCGAAGCAACTGCTAAATTATCACTCAGGATTTCGTCGCTATTTAAAATATTTCAACCTCGTGAGGGAATGCCAAATCACTCAAAAGACTTTCGCCGGCGAAGAGCCTTAAACTGGCTTACCTTAGGGCTTACCTATTCTGCCATGTACATGGGCCGCTACAATTTATCCTTTGCAAATAAGGCGCTATCTCAAAACTTTGGTTGGGATAAAACTCAGATTGGCGCCATTATTACTGCGGGCCTTTCTATTTATGGGTTTTCAGCCATGTTTAATGGTCCTATCGCCGATAAAATTGGTGGGCGTAGGGCGATGCTAATTGGTGCGAGTGGAAGCGTTGTTTTTAATTTGGCCTTTGGGTTGGGGGCCTACTTAGGTTTTCTTGGAAAGGGAACCTATCTATTAATTTATTTTGCGTCGGTATGGGCAATCAATTCCTATTTTCAATCCTTCAGTGCCTTAGCTTTGATTAAGGTGAATGCGGGATGGTTTCACATTAAAGAAAGGGGCGTGTTTTCTGCGATATTTGGCTCGATGATTCAGAGTGGTAGAGCCTTAATTTTTGTACTAGGAGGAATCTTGGTGGCCATTCTTCCTTGGCAGTGGGTCTTTTTTGTTCCCGCTGCTGTCGTCGCCTTAATGGCCTTTTTTACCTTTAGGGTTGTTAAAAATAATCCTGAAGATTGTGGTTTTGCTGAATTAGATGTGCAGGATGCAAGTAGTGGCGATACGGCTCCGATTACTGTGGGATATGTGCTGGGTAAGGTTTTGAAAAATCCAATTACACTTACCATTGCGTTTGCAGAATTTTGTACCGGGTTTGTGAGACATGGTTTTGAACAGTGGTTTCCTAGATACATGATCGAGGTGCAACATCTTAGTTTAGAATCATCGATCTTTCAAAAGGGTGCTCTTTCGGTTGTGGCAGCCGGTATTTTAGGGGCCTTTTTTGCGGGAACCGTTTCCGATTGGATCTTTAAAGGGCGAAGAGCTCCCGTTGCATTTATCGGTTATCTTCTTCAAATTGGAAGTCTCGCTATTGTTTGGAAGGCCCCCAGTATGGGATGGGTGATTGCGGCATTTATCGTAAACTCTTTTGCTATTAGTATCGTGCATTCGATGTTATCGGGGACGGCCTCTATGGATTTCGGTGGTAAAAAGGCGGCGGCAACTGCAGCAGGTATTTTTGATGGCATGCAATATCTGGGTGGAAGTGTCGTTGGCATTGGAATGGGTTGGCTTTTAGACAGGATGGGCTGGGGTGTTTGGGGACCTAGTATGATTGGATTTTCTGTAATGGGTGCAGTCTTAATGGCTTTTTTGTGGAATGCTCGTCCTAAAAGCGTCTCATCTCATTAATTTAGATAAGCCGAAATTAGCTCAATAGCATCGATTTTTAAATTAAATTAGGCGCCACTCGGATTCGAACCGAGGAATAGAGGTTTTGCAGACCTCTGCCTTACCACTTGGCTATGGCGCCCCAGGAGAAAAATTAGTTCTAGCTGTTTTTGGGTTTAGACGCAACGCTTAGTCACCATGGGATTATCGGTAAAGCTTGGTGTGGTGCATCAGCACAAGAAAGTTAGGAGTTTTTGGGGTTTAGCGATAAAATGGAGTTAGAGAGTTCTCCTTTTTAGGTGAAACTCCTCCTCAATTACAATTTAAAAAAGGAAAAATCATGTCGGCTAATTTGGTGCGTCTCAATCGAGTTGGGCTCAGATACGCGACAGATCGCTATGCTTTGCAAAGCATCTCTTTTGATCTTCAGCGAGGAGAGTTTGCGTATATCACTGGAAATAACGGGGCTGGAAAAACTACATTACTCAAGTTGCTCTTTGCCATGGAAAAGGCCTCAGAAGGAAATATTTTAGTTAATAATAAGGATCTTTCTTCATTAGCAAAAGGTAAAGTTTTTCAATACCGCCGTGAAGTGGGTTTTGTTTTTCAAGACTTTAAATTGCTACCCGATCTTACCGTTTACGATAATGTGAGCCTGCCTTTAGAAATCAGAAAAATGACTCCATCAGAGGTGGATTATCGCGTGAGAGGCGTATTATCCTTGGTAGGATTAGCAGATAGAGCGCGTGATTATCCTTTGACACTTTCGGGTGGAGAGCAACAGAGAGTTGCCATTGCACGTTCGATTATTGGAAAACCATTTCTTCTTTTGGCAGATGAACCCACGGGAAATTTAGATGCCGACACAGCTCGTGAAATCATGTCCTTATTTTTAGAGATCAATGAAATGGGAACCACTGTGGTAATTGCCACTCATGATAAAGCATTAATGGAAGAGTTCCCATCTAGAGTCATTGAGCTTAACAAGGGTAGAGTCATTGCTGATCGCCGAATGATGGATGTGTAACACATGAGTAAATATAAAGGTCTTCGCTACAGTTTTTCCGATTTTAAAAGGCAGCCGTGGCTTCATATTGTGAGCATCTCCACAATTACGATAGCGCTTGTGATTATCGGGGGCTTTTTTCTATGCTATCGAAACTTTGAAAAACTTGCTGAAAAAACCAGTCCTCAAATTACTGGAACTGCCTACTTAAAAGAGGCGTTGACGACCCCTCAAATTCAAGCTCTTCGCGAGCGACTTTTAAGCCTCGAAAATGTACAGAGGGTTTCTTTTAAATCTAAAGATAATGTAGTTGAGGAGCTTCAAAGCTTTTTGGGCTCTGCGGGAAGTATCGGTCTGCCTGGTAGCGAACTATTTCCTGATATCATAGAGATGGAGGTCAAAAAAGAAACCTCCCCAGAAAAGATTCAAATTATAAAAGGAATTGTCTCTCGTTTTCCGGTGGTTGCGGAGGTTGATTTTTCTGATGATTGGTTGTCGCAGTACAAAAAAATTAGTCAGATTATCAAACTGGTAGGACTCATCATAATGGGTTTTGTTATTGTGGGTTGTAGTTTTTTGATTGCAAATTTTATGGGGATGAGACATCAGTCTCGCCGAAATGAGATTGAAATAGTAAATTTGATTGGCGCGGATAGAAATTTTATTCTTGCTCCCTATATTTGGGAGGGAATTATTGAGGGTATTTCTGGCGCCACAGTAGCCCTAGGCATCCTTCTTTTTATCAAGCTGTTTTTGGCTAGTCTTATCTCCGGGCATTGGTCAACTTTTCTGGGCGGGTACACCTGGAGCTATCTGTCGGTGACTCAGGTCATGGCCGTTTATGTCATTGGCGTTACTATGGCATTACTGGGGGGAGTTACTGTGTTTCTCCGGTTTCAAGAAGATACTTTTTAATGAAAAAACACCTTCTACTTCTTATTCTTTCTGCCGCAACCCTTACCTCTGAATGCCTTTTGGCTTCGACTGCCGGTCATGAAATACAGAACCCAGAGCGAGCTAAAGAGTTAAAGGCCTTTATTCGAAAAGAGAAACCTCAATTCGAAGTGAGGGAATCTCAGCGAAGAGATCTATTAAGTGAGTTAGACAAACTTAATGAAGATCAAAACAAGGTACGTGAAAAGGTAAGCTCTATCACGATTAGTCAAACAGAGCTGGCCATGGTGATGGAAAATATTTCACTAGAAATACAGCAACAAAAAGAGTTGGAACAAAAACATCGCCAAAGACTCTATTTGCTTTTAAAGGTGACCTATAGAATAAAAAAAGAGGGGATGCTAAGATTTATTTTTACTGGGCAAGATTTAAGTCAACTCACCTCAAGAGTTCGCGTTCTGTATCACACACTCCGAT
>JABMMY010000374.1 GCA_013205415.1 Deltaproteobacteria bacterium | reverse complement strand
GTACTGGTTTGCAGTCCTCTGCACGAAGGCGAAGCTCGATGGTCCGCTCAGGAGCATTTTCAAAACGAACCCGAGCGGTACACCACGAGCTACCTTTGTAGTTCTCTGTCTTCGCACCCGCGACTAATACTATTCGGTCCATTCCAGTTTAGAGATCCAAGGCGCCATTCAGGAACCTCAAAGAGTTGCAGAGCAGAAGACTCGCAAACAGTGAGATGATCACCGCGAAGACGATTCGCGATTGGGTTTTTGGAACTACCCACCCTGCGATGGCACCGCCAACGGTGACTCCAAGAAAGATCCCGAGCCAACCTAGTGATGGCCCTTCAAAAGGAGGAGGGTAAATGTCCCCTAAACCCATGATAAAGAGCAGTAACAGGAGCAGCCCACCTTTTACTTAAATTTGACCGTCAAAAGAGTTAAGTTTACTATATTTATCTATGAAAATACTCTGTTATATAAATCATTTTTTTGGACATAATTCTAAATTTATTGGAAAGTCTTCCTTTCCACCAGGTACTTCAGAAGCAGAGCTTCAATTGAGGGCAATTAAGCGCAAAAGATATATTCAAGAGGTAATCTCTCAAGTCAACGAAATGGGTGAAGTAGATTTGAGAATCTGCGGCATAAATGGAAACTCTATTGTTCCAATTGATATTGAATTCAAAAATATAAAGAGCGAACCTTTGTTAATGATTTATGAAAGTCTGAATCACATGGCTCAGTTTCTTGATCAGTATGATTATTTTATTAATCTCGAAGACGATATTTTATTGCCTGAAGATACTTTTAAAAATATAGTTGAGTTTGATAAGGTTTCATTAATCAATGAGATTCTATTGCCAAATCGTTTAGAAAGCTGGTCAAACGGCGAATCTTATTGCGTTGATCTTAATGCTTGTCCTCAATGGACACAACAGAGAAGAAGATATAATGGTAAGGAATTTCGAGTCGCATTAAACCCTCATTCAGGAATCCTGATATTGTCTCGGGAGAAATTTCGATATGGATTGAATCAATTGGATAGAAACTTCAGAGGGGTGCTAATGTATAATGAATTAGATTCTGCGTTCGCTTATTTTCATTCTCCCTTTTCTTTATTTCGAAGTGAAGATATTAGATTTCATCATGTGATTCATTTGGATAAATGGTTATACTCACCTGAAGAAAAGAAATATAATGAAAACTGGAAGTATAGATTAAAAAGTTTAAAAAAATCAGATTTTATTCCACCGGTATTCTTTCGAATAATTTCTTTTCTTCAGAAATGGATAGTACTTTCAAAGGGGATCATGTCCTAATGCATTTATGTTTGTGTCTAGAAATGGTGATGAAAAAGAGAAGAGGCCGTCTATGCAGGGGCGAAGGGCTTTCTGTGAGGTACGAAACCTAGACTCTTAAAGCGAGTTTTCGATATCGATATCTCTACCTGCCCAAACTGCAAAGGGGACCTGAAAGTTGTCGCTGCCATCTTGGATTCCAAAACGATCGATAAGATTCTTGGCCACTTGGGACTGCCAACCAAGCCCCCAACCATCGCCCCTGCAAGAGCGCCCCCTAAGGAAGAATCGCTGCACATCAGCTCCTCAACTTTCATTCAGGCGGGAAATGAAATATAATAAAACAAGAGAACGGAATGCGGCCGGGCAGAGATGAACTTTAAAGTACAATTGAAGGAAGGTATTCAATTTAGCAGACCCCCTATGTTTTTCGCTTGAGGGAGATCTCTCAGAGAATTGTTGCTTTCCTACCCACCCAGTAAAATGGGTGAAGGCAAGAGATGGATTTCGAAAAATGACCAAGCAAGCATGGAACAAGTGCTCCGTGTTAGAGCCGAATGGGAGGTTTCAATAGACTGCTTACCGGCTGTCCAAAGGGCTAGAGTTAGCTTTGAAGAAACGAAAACAAAAACTGTAGAATTTTGTTTTCTCGAACTTTACTTCATTGATCGGGATAGTATCATTCTCCAACTCAATAAGATTTTTGGTTCCCCTGCCCAGTGCGAACGCTCTTTCGAGGATAAGGGCGGACCCGTTCATTGCAGAAATCTATTGTGGCCTAGCGGTTGTGACACTACCCATTTTTGAGTGGATAATGTTCAGGAAGATCTTCGATTTCAATAGAGAGTCCTACTTTAAATATCTCTCTCTGAGTTAACACATCAATCATGAGGTCGATGGTATCGTCTGGAATGAGACTAATATCTAGATCGGGATCGCTGACTATATAGTAGGGCGATCTATATTCCCGGGCTAAGCGATGAGTTAAGTGGGTGCTCCAGGGAGCCATATGCCCCGAATTTCTTCCAAGCTTAATCACCTGAATTTTGGTGTTAGCGAGCGAGTGATACCATTTGAGAAGGGGTTCATAGGTAGAATTATTATCTAAAATATAAAGGGATAGATTATCAAAACTACTAAGTTTATCTACCATCGGGATCAGATATTCTAGCTGATTAAAGTTGTTAATAAGGCAAGGGATCTTCTTCATCTTGAAACCTCATGAGGGTGAAATTTAAATAGGCATTCCTATTTTACCCAAACAGAACCTTTCCACACAATAAAAAAACTACAATCACTAAAGTAGGGCGAATGATTCGACCGGCCTGTTTACTGGCTAGAGTCGAACCTAAGAGAGATCCAAGAACCACTCCAGTAGAAAGCCATAGACCGACGTCCCAATGGACGTATCCATGAATAGAAAAATTTAATAGAGCCACTCCAGCTGAAAGCATATTGGCGAGTTTGGAAATGGCTAGGGCGGTGAAGAGGGGGAGTTGCGCCACAAAAAAAAGTGATAGGAACATAAAGGTTCCTCCTCCAGGCCCCCAAACACCATCGTAAAATCCACAGGCTAATCCTAGTAATGGAATCATGAAACGTTCTCTTTTAATACTTAGAGGAACTTTTTCTTTTTCTATCCACAGATCTTTTTTCCAGATAATCCATAATAGAGGAGGGCAGGTGAGCAGAAGTAATGCTTTAAAAATAGAGAGGGGTAGGTAGGGATTTAAGGTGCTTCCCAGATAAGAGCCCACTACGATGCAAAGGGTAAATTTCCACCCTTTTTTCCAATTCATGTGACCCTGAAGGGAATAGACCGTAAGTGCTACGAGCGCTGAAATAGTTCCTGCAATTTTATTCGTTCCAATAGTTTCAGGGCCCATTCCTAAAAACAGGGCCACGGTCGGCACTGTGATAAGCCCACCCCCTCCGGCAATGGAATCGATAAATCCTGCCAATCCTCCAGCTAGAAAAAGAATCAAAGAATGGGTTGATGTCATAGTTGCCAACTAATCATAAATCTATTTTAATTCCTTTTGTAAAAGGAAAGAAATAGAAAAGGAATCTATCATTATGAAATTTTTTATGTTGATGCTTTTGGTTAGTTCTAGTTTTGCGGGGTCGGCCATCCCTTTCCATCCACCTCAGTCTCAGGCTTTATCTTGTCAGGAAAGCTGTCAGTACTTTGATACCTTCGAGCAAAAATGTGATTACCGTACCCAATGTGTTTATGATCAAAAAAGCTCCTGTATGACCCACACAAGTTGTGAGCATTGGGATAACCTACAACGAGAATGCCAATACGAAACGAAAACTACCACCTGCCATGTTGCAAACCCTTTTGTTCCGGCGCCTCAATGTAAAGTGAGCTGTCAGTACTGGGACAACTTTGAAAATCGATGTCTGTACGAAACACGATGTGAATATAACCCGCCCAATTGTCTTGCGACTACCCAGTGTGTGCGTTGGGATACGTTTAATAAGGTCTGCCTATCGGAAGATAAAATTCTCTTCTGCCCATAAAAAAAAGGGCTATTGGTTAGCCTTTTAGTTTCGATCTCTATCCTAAAAAACAAAGAATCAAAATG
>JABMMY010000373.1 GCA_013205415.1 Deltaproteobacteria bacterium | reverse complement strand
CATCCCTGTTAAAAAGGGGGTGATGGGAATAGTAGCCGTTTCACTCACCTCAATTCGATGGCCTAAAAACTCTGAGGAATCTCGCCTCTGTTTATCTCCCAAAGCAAAGGTGACACTAGGATTAATAGCGACAATGGCCTGGCCAAGGTCTTTAAAAAATAGAGCTCCTAAAGTGGGTTCCCACAGTCCATTACCCGTTCCTGAGACATGAATATTTGCAGGAACAGCTCCACTAGTGGTTCCCGTAGGAACCTTTAATGAGAAGGTTCCCGTAATCTTGGGTGCCCACTCCCCTTCAAATAAACTATCGACGAGCCGATGTCTCGCCCCGAAAATAATATCACCGGGTCCCGTGCTGGATTTAATTAGATTTTCTGACGCTTGAATGCGTGTAATAAACGGTACAATTAAATATAGGTCGGTCAACACACCGACTCGAGTGGTAGCCCCCACCGCTAAATTATAGACCCTGTTTTCGGGACTATCATTTAATTCTCCGCTCGAATTAAAACGACCAATGGAATCTGAGACCGATGTTAAAATTCCTATTTCATAGGTTTGCAAGGGGCCCATCTGCATAAAACTTTTTGGAGCGTTACCAGAATAGGAGCTGCCCGCCAGAGCTATTTTGCTCAGACATCCTAAAAATAAAAATATGTTTTTAGTCATCATTCCCCTGAATGTTGCTAAGATTAATGAGACGGTTCCCCTGTTACAATGCTTATGCTTCTAGTGGATTTTTCGGTAAAGAGCTATCGCTTAAAAAAAAGTAGAGGTTCTAGAGGGGCTTTAGCTGAGATTTTGCTTTGATAAGTCGCTTTAATCTTAAGGAATTTAAAACTACCGAGATACTACTTAACGCCATCGCCAGTCCTGCAATCATTGGGTTTAAAAGACCCAGAGCCGCAAGCGGAATGCTGAGGGTGTTATAAAAAAAGGCAGAAAAAAGATTTTGTTTAATAACCCTCATCACCTGATGACCCATCTCTAGGGCTACAGGAACCTGGCGAAGATCCCCTTGAAGCAAGGTAATTGAGGCCACCTCTTTGGCTAAATCGGTGCCACTTCCTAGGGTAAAACTCACATCGGCTAGAGCTAAGGCAGGGCCGTCATTAACTCCATCGCCTACCATCGCCACGCGGTGGCCTTCACCTTTTAAGCGTTTGATCTCCTCCGCTTTTTGATGAGGGGTGAGCTCCGCAAGCCAATCGGTAATGCCCAGCTCCTCGGCCACTCTCCTAACGGCATCGGAATTATCTCCACTCATTATTTTTACCTGGGTGTGCATTAATAAATCTGCGATGGCAACCTTTGCTTCGGGTCGCAGTTCATCTTGAATAATTAAAACACAGGCTAGGTGCTTATCTACAGAGGCCCACACTCGACTTTTACCCTCTCGTTTTATTTTCTCTAATTCTGCGTGAGGCAACCAATCGACTATAGTATTAATACCCTGCGACTCTATCCATTGCCTATTTCCTACTGCTATATTTTTTCCATTCACACTTCCGAGACAACCCATTCCTGGAATATTTTGAAAACTTTCTAATTTAAAACCGTCAGGATCGGAGAGCTGAAATGTTTTTGCATATTCAGATATCGCTTTGGCAAAGGGATGACTCGCCTGATTTTCGATGACAGCAATAAGGCCCAATTCTTTTTTGCCGGTGGGACAATAGTAGGCGTCGGTAACGCGGGGATGGCCCTGGGTCAAGGTGCCTGTTTTATCAAAAATAATGACATCTATTTCATGGCTTTGCTCTAAGCTTCTGGCATCACGAATTAAAATTCCCAGTTCAGCACTGCAGCCTATCCCAGTAATAACAGCCGTGGGAGTGGCAAGCCCTAAAGCACAGGGACAGGCAATGACCAACACAGAAATACTAGCTAGCAGAGCCTTTACTACCGAGTGATCTAGAAACCACCAGCTCAAAAACGTAACAAGGGCTATACACAAAACGCAGGGAACAAAAATCGATGAAACCTGATCGGCCAATCTTTGAATTTCCGTTTTACTATTTTCAGCCTCTTCAACCAAAGCAATAAGTTTACAAAGGCGGCTTTCTGCACCGAGGGTGGTGGCCTGAACTACCAGTCTTCCGTTTTGATTAAGGGTTCCCCCAAAAACCACACTCCCCACCCTCTTTTCTTTTGGAGTCCCTTCTCCAGTAAGTTTAGCCTCTTCAACCGAGGAGATTCCCTCTACCACCTTGCCATCGGTGGGAATGATCTCCCCAGGTCTCACTAAAAAAAGATCTCCCTTTTTTAGATCTGAAATAACTATGTCTCGTTCATTAGAAAGAGATTCTTTTCTCACAAATAAGATAACCTTCTGAGGAAGGAGCATGATTAGATCGGTAAGTGCGGTAGAGGATTTTCTTTTTGCCGCCTCCTCTAAGGCACGACCCAAAAGAATTAAAGACAACACCACAGCAGTGGATTCAAAGTAGAGATGACTCCATTTCAACTGCCATCCCACTAGGCTAAAGACAAAGGCAGAGCCGGTCCCCATGGCCACCAGAGAATCCATATTAGCACTACGGTGTTTTATATTTTTCCAAGCGCCTACAAAAAAACTGCGGCCTAAAAATAATACCGGAAGGGTAAATAAAAACGACACCTCCCGATTCCAGTCTTCATTGACCTGAAACATCGATAATACAAAAACGGGTAATGAAAAAAATAGAGCTAGGAAGGCCTCAATTTTTTGTTTTTTAAATCTTTTTTTTTCGAGTTCGGGGCTTTTTATCTTTTCATGGACTACCTGATAGCCCGCACCCTCAATAGCGGCACATAGTGATTTAAGTGAAACATCTCCACGAACCAGCGCTTTTTGAGACGCATAATTCACCGAAACCCATTCCACTCCACTCAGTGCTAATAGTTTTTTCTCTATGCTAAGAGCACAACCCACACATCTCATTCCCCTAACGGGAATTATGTTTGTTGGAGCCTTCATACTCTGATCTTACACGAACGCGAGGAGGGAATGGCACAAAATACAATGTTTAGAGGCTTTTGATAGCAAAAACAACCTCATGGCAACCTAGGCCTTTCAGCCTTGGGGGAGGAAATTTCCCCACCATAATCTCTTAATCCTATTTTCACCCCAAACCTCTTCGATACTTTTAAAGCGAGCAGCTTCAGGAAAAGGCTCATATTTCATTCTGGCTGAGTATCTCCCAAAGTGATGGATATAGACCCCTAAGACCACCTGAGGAAGCGGAAAGCTAGGGTCCTTCTCATTAAGAGTTGCCGCCTTCAGATAAAGATGCCAATCGGCAGCCTGAATTTCAGGATCCCAAAGAGGGCCTAAGGTTTCTGGTAATTCTCTGTGACAGATAACGGCGTCCCCTTTGATTCCATTCATCGTCTGCCTATCGCTGACGGTAGGATTTTTGAAGGGATCGAGAGTTCCATACATGATCTTTAAGGCCATCCATAAATATTGCTCTTCGGTTTTAAAGAACAGTCGTTTCCAAATTTTCGAAGTAAAGAGAGCTCGCTTCCACTTCGATTTCAATTCATCAGAGCGCCTTTGGGTAGGCTGGGCCTCCTGCCCGCTGGGACTTAAAATTAAAAGAGGATTCTGTTTAAGCAGTTTCTGAAATAGAATCTCCCACCCTTTTGGCATCCAAATGTCGTTATTAAAAAAACATAATATTTCATTTTCGGCAAAACCCATTCCTTGAATCTGACTGGCTGGATAGGATTGGTTAAACCCATTTCGAATATAAACGACCCGTTGCAATTTTGTTTTAGTTTTTTCCTCAAGCTCTATAAAAAACTGTTCCGAGCCATCGGTGGAGTGGTTATCAATAATAATTAGTTCAAACGGGGCTACCGTATTTTCGGAAAGAGATTTCCAATACAGTCTGTTCATTGCAAGCCCGTTATGAATAGCGGTAATGATCGAAAGTGAACTCATGAATTACGGTTTCCCATAGGGTAAAGAGGCTGACAAGAATTAAAAAAAACTTACGCGTACAATGGCACGAAATCTGGTAAGAAATAGAAAACTGAGGTTCTTTTTCTGAACACACACCCAACAAATATTAAGGCCATCGTTTTTGATCTTGGTGAAGTTTTAATTAAATTAGACTTTTCCCAGTTGCTAAAATTAAGAGATCTTAAAGAACTGCCATTAGACCTCTCTCTTCAGGCGATGAATCGATGGCCG
Organism: Deltaproteobacteria bacterium; assembly: GCA_013205415.1. Classification (GTDB taxonomy): domain Bacteria; phylum Bdellovibrionota; class FAC87; order UBA2466; family UBA2466; genus UBA2466. The sequence continues at coordinate 3,450 of JABMMY010000373.1, read as the reverse complement.
CTCTATGATGCTTTTGAAAGAGGAGGGGTGACCGAAGCTGAATTTATAAAGGGACTTAACCATGAGCTCTCTCTTTCTCTGACTCCAGACACCTTGATTCCTATTTGGAATACCGTTTTAGGAAAGGGGGTAGAGGGGATTGAAAATATTTTACAAAAACTTTCCACACAATACCCTCTCTTTATATTAACTAATTCTAACCCTATCCATATTACCTTTTTTAAAACGCACTACCCCTGGGTGAAATATTTCACAAAAATATTCACCAGTTTTGAGTTGGGGTATCGCAAACCTGAAGCCCCAATTTATCAGGCCCTCATTAAGGCCACTCAACTGGCCCCGGAGGAACTTCTATTCCTAGACGATAGAATAGAGAATGTAGAGGGGGCCCGACGCTGTGGGATCACATCGGAGCTTTGCTCTGCACCCGAGCGTGATCTCCCTGTAATTCTTAAAAATTATGCTATCGGCATCTAATTGTGCCTCAATTTTCATCATTCTTTTCTATAGTCCTGTCGCTATGCGCCGATATTGAAGGCATGAAGATAATCAAAGCATTAGTAACAGGCATTGTTTTAACCACGGTTGTGAGCTGCTCCTCTTTGGAGATCAACGACAATCCTTCTCAGGCATCGGTTCGGCCCGAGACGATACCGGCAGCCCCTAGTCGCTCTCAACCTTACCAAAGCATTGGAATCTATTCGAATGGAGATCCCTTGAGAGGAAATATTCTGCTTGAGGAATCTCTCTCCGATGCCTTTCATAAAAAACACATTAGGAATTTAACGGCCAGCCATCTTTTTCCGGCCGGCGACACTCCTTCCTTAGCCCCGATAGTAAAACGGCTCAAAAAGGATAACTTTGAGGCTATTCTTGTCATAAAAAATCTAGATATTTTGTCACAACCCTTAAGAACGCCCAATGGCACCGTGGCTAATAGTTCTCGTTCCTCATTGTCACACAAACAGATAGTTCAGCCCTTTCGAACACTCACCGCAGAGATAGAATTTATCGATCTTTCGACTCAAAACAAGGTTTGGTCTGGAGTGTTAACTTTTAAAGATGCTAGTAGTTTGCCACTATTAATTGAAAAAACGGCGGAGGGAATTGCTCTTCATTTAAGAACACAAAATATAATTAATTAAATTCTATCGTGTGAAACGCGACAGAATTTATCCTGAGCGAAGCGAAGGATCTCGTGGTGTTTCCCAGGACAGAATTAAATCACCTTAAAACAGAGAAATAGAATTCTATTTACTTAAGCGCTGGTAGTTTCATACCTGGGTCCCCTCAACATTTAATAAAAATAGGCTTACCTTGGTCCCCTTATCCAAGGAAGATTCTAGTGCCACCCTTCCCCCCCAAGACTCCACCACCCTTTTTACAAACGATAATCCCAATCCATGTCCCTGCTTTTTATCCACACTCACTCCCTCGTCCCACACTCTGAGAAGATTCTCCTTTTTAATCCCTCGGCCATTATCTATCACCGACAGGCACACACTATCCCTGAAGGGAGTGACCTCAAGGGTGATCTCCCCTCGGGCCCCCAAAGATTGGAGGGCATTATCGATAAGATTAGACAACGCACGTTTTAAATCTGCCTCGTGAGCCTTCACCCTTATCTCTGCCATCGGGCTCACCCACTTAAAATTAACCGATTTTTTTTCTGAAATGATCCTCTTCTCCTCAATAATTGAGCCGACCAATTCACTAAGATTCGCTCCAGCAGAAGGGCCATTTTCTTTGGGGTGTTCCCTATCCTCCTCTTTAAAAACGCGAGAGACTAGTAACTCCTCCGAGATCTCCTGAATTCTTTTTGCAACCCCCAAAAAAATCTCCTTCTGCTTACCAGGTAGGGGAGGAAGATCCTCAATAGCTAAGGAAAGTGCCGCGAGCGGCGACCTCACATCGTGAGCCACCTGAGTGGCCAAATCAACTCTGGCCGAAATGGCAATATGATGTATCTCCTTTTCGCGTAAACTTTTTATTTTTTCAATGAGCCGATTATAACCCTTTAATAGCTCGATAAACTCTGTTGGAGATCTTTTTAAATCGAGAGTGCTGAGGGAAATAGGTTGTAAACTCGTTAGCTCCTTTAATCTAGGATCAATTTCAGAGGTCATCCACTTTAATGGGCTCACTACGGTGCGTTTTAAGGTCCCAATTAGTACCCACACTCCACTCTTCAGACTAAGAAACACCATCAGACAACACAGGAAAAGAAGGCCAGAGTCGCGAAGAAGATTTTTCCAATCATAAACAGATTTAATTACCAGATACCCCTGGAGGTGGTCTGCTAGATGCAAAGCACTCACATCATAGATGATCCCTGTTTTAAAATTAACCTTCATTCCTATGGGAAGTTTTGATAATTCAAGCGCCGAGAGAGCCTCCATATTTCCTGCTACCCATCTTCTCTTTCCATTCCAAACGCCAAAACTGATAGGAGCTCTATTGGTACCTGCTTCTTGTGTGACGGTGGCACTCAGAGCCTGAAGGTCGGTTTCGTTTTGCAAAAAAAGAGCCTGTACAATACGATCCCTGTGGGCATTACGCCAACGCTCCACCTCTCTTTGTGACTCCTTCATCTGAAAAGAAAACAGAACCATTTGTAACACTAAATAGCTAATCACTACTGGGCCTAGCAACCAAAAGGTCAACTTTCTGTTTCGTTCTCTTAAGATATTTTCTAAGGTTTGGCTTTCCACGTAGTCCTCAGTGTTTTTAAAAACTTAAAGCTTGAAATATTACTCACCTGAATGTGCACATCCTTGATCGGCGAGTGGGTAGGACCCGATACAAAACTTATTTTTCCTTGAGTGGTACCAAAGATCAGATGTTCCAAAAAATATCTCACACGATCTAAATTGCTATTAGTGTCTGCCCGTAAAAGGGCCTGAGCTAATACCTGTAGACTATCAAAACTTAAGGCCGCTTCGGGGGTAGGAAGCGATCTGCCGTATTTTTCTCGGTAGCTGAGTTTGAATTTATCATTTTCAATATTATTTTCCCGTTCACTCCAGGATGTGGCGTAATAGACCCTCATTTTGGGCACCTCTTTTAGTAAAATTTTCATCGCCTTATCATTTCCAAATTGGCTACCACTTAAAAAAGGGATTAAGGGATCAAGGGTATGAATATATTTCGCTAAAATAGCGCTATTTAAAATATCGTCTGAAATAAAGATGAGATCGGGCTGCATCTTAGCGATTTTAGTTTTCAAATTCTCCAGATGTAATTCATGACCACTGGATAGGTGTTTTTCAATACTAACACCCTGAACCCCTTTTAATGCGTTTTGATAACCCTCCGCAAGTCCTTCGGAATAGATCGACCGCGTGTTAATAAGAACCAGCACCCTTGTTCGTTTAAGATCGATATGGGTAAATCTAGCAAGAGCAGCCCCTTGGAGAACATCGTTGGCTGACAATTGAAAAGTATTTTTTT
>JABMMY010000372.1 GCA_013205415.1 Deltaproteobacteria bacterium | reverse complement strand
AGATAAAATTGATTTCATAGTTTTTGTTGGAGCTGCAAATTTACCACAAAAACATAATGAAAAATATTTAAAGGAAAAAAAGTTTAGCGGTGGGAAGATAGCGATGCGTTATCTGTGAGAGCCTTAAATTTAACAGGCTCCGCCATATTGCCCAATCTGTCCACAGACTGCGGGTTGTACGGTTTGGAAATTGGGTTGTGAAAAGATATCTCGTTGCGTAAGTTGCCACGCGGTCTGATAAAGTTTTTGCTGAAAGTCTTCCGGTCTGTAACCAAGGGCTACAAGATTCATTCCGACTCGATTAATAATTCCACCTAGCTGGGATATAAACCACGGTCGAGTCTCGGGAACTTTAGCGTACTCACCATTTTTCATGGTAGCAAACATAAGAAGAAAATTGATAAGCGAATTTGAGCAGTCCCCACCTAAAGAGGGCAGTACTGGACTATTAGATTGAGGGCAATTTGCAGTGCCACAACCCCCAGGAGCATTTCCGCCTGATAAAACTGACATCATAGGTATTAAACTTTGAGTCGCAGAGTTAGAACACTGGCTTTTAGTTTGTTGAGATAAGGCCATCATATCTTTTAACTGTTGTTGGTCTGTAGGATTATTCATTGCCAATTGAGGTGGAGCTGGAGGCGGAACATTATCATCGCCTCCACCACAACCTATTAGTAGTACCAATAGGCTCGAGCTAAAAAACATTAAGATCTTTTTCATAAAAATCGCCTTCTTAAAACTCTAAATAAAAATTAGTACCTTCAGGTAATTTAACTAATAAGACTGCAACCTCAAGGCCACTTTGAGTCTACGCCCCACCCCCATACAAGACATGGAAGTTACTAGTCTTTTGTTGAGTTCTTAGATTATTGCCTGTCTCTTTGACAGTTGAAAAATGTTACACCGATTAGGCATGACCCTATTTTTCGCTGAGAAATATCAATGCCTTAGACCGACTAAATCAAAGACGGTTAAATTGAATAGGATACGGTCGCTGGGCTCTTTCCCTTAAAAGTGGGTGAGAGTGAGATTTCGATAGTTTAGGTAGCCGATTTTATCTTTAGCATTAAACTCCCGTATTATTGGGAAAGAATCCGCTCCTTAGTGTAGGCCACAAAGGATTTAATCCCCGCCTCTAGCTCCACCTCAGGCCGCCACCCTGTCCGACAGGTGTCGGAAATATCGGCTAGGGTACGAAGAGCCTCACCCGGTAGCTCCGGTTTAAATATCGGCTTGAGTCCGGATTTAATTTCATTTTCTATTTTATTAAAAATTTCTAAAATTGAGGTCTCTTTTCCTGAACCTAAATTGTAAGTCCCACCCTGAATATTTTTTTCTGTCAACAACTTTAAGTGAAATCGATTGATATCATCCACATGAATAAAGTCTCGACTCTTTTGTCCATCACCATAAATAAAGGGCGATTGTCCTTCTAAAAGTTTAATAGTAAACGCACTCATTACAGGAGGAATCACACGTCTCCAATCTTGCGCCGGACCATAAACATTAAAATAGCGAACGGTTGAAACTGTAAGCCCATAATAATTTTTAAAGCCCTCAGCCATTAAGGCTCCGCCCCGTTTGCTACAGGCGTAAATAGACATCGGCTTGACTTCATCTGTTTTGGACGGGAAATTATCAACCCCTTCATATTCAGCTGAAGTATCGGAGTAAATGACATGGGGAATTTTATACTCCACACAGGCCTGTAATACATTGGCCGTTCCCATTACATTAATTCGAGCGGTATCGACCGGATTTTTTGCACAGTCATCTAAACAATTTCTTGCCGCCAAATGAAAAACCGCCGTTGCCCCCTCGACAAGACGAGAAAAATCGGAGTCACAAACATCCACCTGATTAAACTGAACCCCATGGGGTAAATTCTCTAGAGTACCCGCCAATAGATTATCGACAGCAATAACTGAGTAACCCTCTCGCAATAACATCTTACAAAGATTGCTTCCAATAAATCCCGCAGCGCCCGTGACTACTACCTTTTCATTCATGAAAATAAAAGCTCCTAAATCGGATGGCACTTAATTCTCTAAAGTTTTTTATAGTTCCCCAGACAGGGTGATATCTAGTGTCACTGTCATTAGACCATTCCACAGCAAATTCCGCGTGTCTTAGCTTCAGCTTTTTTGCAATCAGAAGGGCCTCAATATCAAACATAAATCCATCTGTTTTCACCCGTTCAAAAATAGCCTGTGCTGCCTTTTTTGAATAAATTTTAAATCCACACTGGGTATCGGAAACTTGCACTCCCATTAGGCCCTTCACCACAAACCAAAATATTTTTGAACCTACTTTTCTATATAGAGGCTGCTCACGCCCTATTTTTGTCTCTTTTAATCGTCTAGAGGCCACGGCAAAATCGGCCCCCTTTTCAATTTGCGAAATGGCCGTATTCAAAAAAGAAAAGGGAACACACAGCCCACTATCGGCAAAGGCAATTAAATCCCCTTTTGCCTGTTTGACTCCAAAACGGATGGCATAGCCCTTGCCCCGATTACACCCATAATTCAAAACCTTAAATTTCACTTTATCGGTAGAAAGCCTTTTAGAGATCTCCTCGGCCACCCTCTGAGTGTCATCTTGACTCCCATCATTAATAACCAAAACCTCCGAGTCAAAGGATCGACTCTCGAGGTACCGACTTGCTGCATCGAGATCAAAACCGATCTTTTTGGCTTCATTAAAAGCAGGAATGATTAGCGAGATCCTCATCCGATTTTGATAGCTGAAATAGCCCTAAAGAGCAATCCTGGGCTTTTTAGACTTTGACACGGAAAGTAAAAGGTAACTATATTGCCGCAATATGATCATCACTCGCACTCCCTTCCGCTTCACCTTAGGTGGGGGCGGCACCGACCTACCCTCCTATTATAGAAGATTTGGTGGATTGGTCTTTAGCGCAGCGATCGATAAATACATGTTTATCTCTGTGAATCGTCCTATTGTGGATGATCTGGTTCGAGTTAAATATTCCAAATCGGAATCTGTCCAATCGGTTCAAGATCTTCAACATGAATTGGCCAAAGCCGTTCTAGAGCATACGGGAATTGAAAATGCCATAGAGATTCTATCGATGGCAGATATTCCAGCGGGAACTGGACTGGGCTCCTCAAGTTGTTATGTAGTAGGACTTCTCAATGCCCTACAATGTTTAAAAAGAGAGATCCCTACCCAGCCTCAACTAGCAGAAACTGCCTGTTACCTAGAGATGGATGTCTTAAAAAAACCGGTCGGTAAACAGGACCAATATGTAGCCGCGGTCGGTGGACTTCCCATTTTAGAAATTGATACCTCAGGAAAAGTAACCGTTCGCCAAGCTCGTATTTCCTATGAAGTGATGGATGAATTAAATAGAAATACCTTACTTTTCTATACTGGAATGACCCGTTCTGCCGACGATATTTTAAAGCACCAAGATTCTTCGGTTAAAAATGAGGATAAAGAGGTTACCGAAAGCCTCCATCGCATTAAAGAGATCGGCTATGAAATTATTGAATCTATTGAGTCGGGAAATTTAGACCGCTTTGGTCTTTTAATGGATGAGCATTGGGAAAATAAAAAACGACTCTCTGCTAAAATTGCAACCCAGAGAATTCACGACATTTACGATTTGGCTAAGGCCAATGGAGCTCTTGGGGGCAAGGTCACCGGAGCAGGAGGCGGCGGATTTTTTGTTTTTTATACCAGCAACCGTCACTCACAATTACGACGAGCTATGCAGCGTGAAGGGCTCAGAGAGCTTCGATACCGATTTGATACTGAAGGCAGTAAAGTTTTAGTGAACCTATCTGACAGTCGAGGTCGTTATGATAATCCCACTCCCAACTGGGCTCACACCCCAAGTTACACTGATATCGGGATATCGGGGACTTGCTGAAAGCTTAATTGAGGCTTTCCAGAATAAAAATAACCACGTTTCTGTTTTAGTTAAAAATAAAACTGCGGTTAACGACCTAAAAAAAAAATATCCCGAGGCTCTGTTTATTTCTGGAAATGTCCAGTCCCAAGGTGATTGTATTTTTTGGATCAAGGAAACGCTGAAAAGGTTTGGGAAAATAGATCATTTAATTAATAATGCGGCTATCATAGGACCCTGTGGCAAGCTTCACGAACTTAACTTTAAAGAGCTAGAAGAGACCATTCAGATTAATTTCACGGCGCCCCTGTTTTTAATACAACAGCTACTCCCCCATTTTTTGAAGCAAAATTCTGGCGTCGTTATTAATCTCTCAGGTGGCGGAGCCACAGCGCCCAGACCTCACTTTGGGGCCTATGGCGCTACCAAATGTGCCCTGGTGAGATTCACCGAGTCTCTGGCTCTTGAATATCCCCAATTTTTATTTTACTCCGTCGCTCCAGGAGCCCTGAAAACACCCATGATGGAGGGCATCTCCAAACTCTCCGTAGCTAAAATAGGTAAAGAGCAGGAGGAGGCTGCAAATCGAATACAACACGGAGGAGATGATCCCAATAAAGCGGCAGAGCTCATTCGATGGTTATGTGAAACAAAACCGATCTCCTTAAATGGAAAACTAATCAGTGCCAAGTGGGATGATTACCGAAACCCTCCACAACATGTTGAGGCGATTCCTTTTTGGACCCTAAGAAGGGTCGACAGCACTTTACTAAAAAACCTAAAGACCCCGCAGGAAAATTCCTAAATGCCAACACCCGCTCTTTTTTTAGATAGAGATGGCATCTTCAATGAGGTGGTATTTAGAGACGGTGGGCACCACTCGCCCAGAAATTGGCAAGAGGTAAAGCACTATCCTTTGGAGGGCCTGACCACTTTAAAACAATTTGGAATAAAGCTAGTCATGATCACCAATCAGCCAGATATTGAAAGAAAAATTATCTCTGAAAACTTTATCACCGAGCTTCATGAATATTATAAAACTACCTATCAATTAGATAATATTTATGTGTGCCCCTTTTCCTCAAATGACCATCCCTTAAAAAAACCTAACCCCGGAATGTTTCTTTTGGCAAAAAAAGAGTTGAACATTGATCTCTCACAATCTTTTCACCTAGGAGATACCGAGCGAGATACGATAGCCGCTGCACGGTGTGGGATCTCAACTATTTTGTGGACTAGAAATTATAATAAAGAATTAAAAAGTGATTTCAGAGTGGGTTGTATTCAAGAGATAGTTAATTTAATCTCCAACCGTTTGGACTTAGAGTGTGAGCCCCAGTCATAATCTAGGTTCATTCTCATCTTCTTTTTATTTTAAAAGAATCTCCTTTTAATAACACTTTAAAGGTACCGGGATCTAAACTTAAATCGGTAGTAGGATTCGTACAGTCTCTGATACTTGGATTATGAGATCTGTTTTTTAGGTCGATACCGTCAATTAAAATATCGGCCCTTAAACCTTCGCAACTAGTTTTGAATTCTGCCAAGGAAAAGCTAGAGGCGGCTCCTGCACCTACTAAAAGTCTATTTTGGCCATGGTTTAACTTTAGAATTATTGCGTGTTCAAAAACAGAGATAACCTCAAGCTTAGTTTCTCCAGAATTAAAATAGAGATCGCCCTTAATTAGAGGGGCTACAGGAATGTCTTGATTTCGAATGAATTCTAAAAAATCTACCGACTCGGTTTCTTTGGCTGTCGGTAAATTTACCTTTATCTCCTTGATTCTCACTCCACTTAAAATGAGTGGTTTTAGAGCAAGGCGATATTTAGGCAATGTCGAGCTTAAGATGAGCAGATCAATATCTTTTATTTTCTGCTTTTTTAAATAGGGTAAAAGACTCCCTTTAGAATCTCCGGCATCAAGTAAAAAAACCTTCCCATCAGGCATTTTTATAAGCTGAGAATCCACCTCAATTTGTGTCGGGCCCCCTTTGATTAAGGTCCATTCCACAAAGGGTCGTTTATCGATCAGATAAACAAAGGCCAAAAGATATAGGCCTATCAAGGCCAGCCCTATGGCGCCCCACTTTATAAAAAATTTTTGTCGATGACTCTGAGCCATTAAAATGGGGTCCAATTTACCTCCGGCGTCATTTTACACATGAGGACTTAATCAGGTTCTCGAACGTATTTCAAGGAATCTACTTTGGTGTGAAGCATTCTCCCTAAATGGCCTTTTTATTTAAGCAGGAAGAGTGCTAAAATTAGACTACCTTTTTTTCTTAGGGCCTAAAGCCCAATCCTCTTTTAACTAAATAACTGGAAGCGTATGAATAAAAATAGCCGTGTTTATATTGCAGGTCATCAGGGTTTGGTAGGGTCCTCTTTAGTGAGAACATTAAAGGCAAAGGGCTTTACTCAGCTTGTAACTGCAAGCCGAAGCCAATTAGACCTCTTAGATCAACGAGCGGTAAATCAGTTTTTTGAAAAAAATGAGATCGAGTATGTCTTTGTGGCCGCGGCGAAGGTCGGTGGTATTTTAGCTAACAGTTCATTTCCCGCAGATTTTATTTACGAAAACTTAAGTATAGCCACCCATTTAATTCAAGCCTCCTATAAAAACAAAATAAAAAAGCTTCTGTACCTGGGAAGTAGCTGTATCTATCCCAAGGAGTGTCCCCAACCCATGAAGGAGGAATATCTTCTTTCGGGACCACTAGAGCCCACCAATGAAGCCTATGCTATCGCTAAAATTGCGGGACTAAAGCTTTGTGAGTTTTATCGTTCCCAATATGGACAGGACTTCATTGCCGTGATGCCCACAAATCTTTACGGCCCTTTTGATAATTTTCACCCTCAAAATAGCCACGTTTTGCCCGCTCTCATTCGTAGATTTCATGAGGCAAAGATAAATGAAGCTAAAAATGTGGTCGTCTGGGGAAGTGGCAAACCCATCAGAGAGCTTCTTTATGTAGATGATTTAGCCGAGGCCCTATTACTTCTTATGCAGAAGTATCAATCGGGAGAGGTGATTAATGTTGGGACAGGATTAGGTCTCACTATTAGTGAAATTGCTAACCAGGTAAAAGAGGTGGTTGGTTTTTCTGGAAAAATTATTTTTGATAAAACAAAACCAGATGGCACTTTGAAAAAGGTTTTAAATATCGATAAGGTCATGGCATT
>JABMMY010000371.1 GCA_013205415.1 Deltaproteobacteria bacterium | reverse complement strand
GGGGTTAGGTTGACTAGGCATCGATTTGAACGGGCCGGCAGATTCTTTAAATTCCCTTTTTTTTGAAATCTTTCAGAAAGTCCCGACAGTAATAATAAAAACAATGAGAAAAAAACGAGAAAGAACTTGCTATACATCGCAGATACTCCTAGAAAGACACCCTGAAGTCTAGTGCCGGGAGGGGTTTTAGTGGAAAGCTGGATTGGAGTCAATCCCCCCCCTTCCTCTTGTACGAGGGATTTTTTAGTCAAACTTCTCATCAAAGTTTGACGCGAAATACCCTTAAAACCGTTGACATTAAAAATCTCATCGGTTACGAGTGCTTAGCTTAAAGATTTGAGGTAATTGCATGCCGACGATAAATCAATTGGTTCGCGAGGGCCGTGCCCGAGTGAAAAGAAAAAATAAGGCTCCTGCGTTAGCAGAGTGCCCACAAAGACGTGGTGTATGCGTTCGTGTTTATACGACCACTCCCAAAAAACCTAATTCTGCTTTACGTAAAGTAGCTAGAGTACGACTTACTAATGGTTTCGAAGTAAGTTCTTACATTCCTGGCGAAGGTCACAACCTTCAGGAGCATTCGGTTGTTTTGATTCGTGGAGGTCGTGTTAAAGATCTTCCAGGAGTTCGTTATCACATCGTTCGAGGAACTCTTGATACCACTGGAGTGGAAAAACGAAAACAGAGCCGCTCTAAATATGGCACAAAGGTAGGTAAGTAATATGCCACGAAGAGGAAATATTGTTCACCGTGAAGTTGTTCCCGATTCCAAGTACAACGAAAAATTGGTGACTAAATTTATTAATGCCGTCATGAAAGATGGTAAAAAAAGTACAGCCGAAAAAATTGTTTACGGAACTTTTGAAATCATTCACGAGAAAACTAAAGATGATCCTATGAAGGTCTTTAAAAAAGCACTTTCTAATGTTCGTCCTGCGATCGAAGTAAAATCTCGTCGAGTAGGTGGATCTACCTATCAAGTTCCCATCGAAGTTCGTCCAGAAAGACGTAACGCTCTAGCTTTTCGTTGGTTAAATCTTTACGCAAGCAATCGTAAAGGCGGTTCAATGGTGGATCGGTTAGCAGCTGAAATGTTCGACGCTTCTGAAAATCGCGGCGAATCGGTTAAAAAAAGAGAAGATGTTCATCGTATGGCAGAGGCTAACAAAGCTTTCGCCCATTACCGTTGGTGATTAAATCATGGCAGATGTAGGTTCCATTACAGAGTTAAGCAAGATTCGCAATATTGGTATTTGTGCGCACATCGATGCAGGAAAAACAACCTGCACAGAGCGAGTACTTTACTATACTGGGATGACTCACAAAATTGGGGAGGTTCACGACGGAGAGACCGTAATGGATTACATGCCTCAAGAACGTGAGCGCGGCATTACTATTACCTCAGCAGCCACTCACTGTTTTTGGAAAGATCATAGAATTAATATTATTGATACTCCAGGCCACGTAGATTTCACCATTGAAGTAGAGAGAAGTTTAAGAGTTTTAGATGGCGCCATAGTTCTTTTTGATGCTGTTGCTGGAGTTCAGCCACAGTCTGAAACCGTTTGGCGTCAGGCAAATCGATATGGTGTTCCTCGTATTTGTTTCATGAACAAAATGGATCGAGTCGGAGCCGACTACGACAAATCTGTTCAATCTATCATTGAAAAATTAGATGGCCGTCCTATCATTTTCAACTACCCAATTGGAGCAGAAGATAAGTTTCTGGGTGTTGTTGATATCATTAGTCAGAAAGCCTTCGTTTGGGATGGCACCAACATGGGTGATGATTACGTGGTAAAAGAGGTTCCTGCAGATCTCATCGAAAAATGTAAAGTTTTAAGAGACAAGTTGATCGATGCTGTTGCTGAAGAGGATGAAGCTTGCTTGACTAAATATTTAGATGGTCAAGAGCTTACCGATGAAGAAATTAAAAGTTGTGCTCGTAAGGCAACGCTTGCTTCTAAAATCGTTCCTGTATTCGCAGGTACCGCTTTTAAAAACAAAGGGGTTCAGCCTCTATTAGATGCCGTTTTAGCCTTCTTACCTTCACCTTTAGATAAAGCTGCTGTTAAAGGAACTAACCCTTCCAAACCAGAGGAGATCAGCGAAAGGGCACCTGATCCTGATGCTCCTTTTAGTGCTTTAGCATTCAAAATTTTAACAGACCCTTATGTAGGACAATTAACCTTCTTTAGAGTTTACTCTGGAACTTTATCTTCTGGGTCTTACGTTCTTAACGCCCGTCAGGACAAAAAAGAGCGTGTTGGTCGTTTGTTACAGATGCATGCTAACAAACAACAGGAGATTCGAAGCGTACGAGCCGGTGATATTGCAGCTGCTGTAGGGTTGAAACACACTCGTACAGGGGATACTCTTTGCGATGAAGACAATGCTATTTCATTAGAATCGATGTATTTTCCAGCTCCTGTTATCTCCATTGCTGTAGAGCCTAAGTCGAAAGCTGACCAAGAAAAACTTGGCATTTCGTTACAAAAATTGGCAATTGAAGATCCTAGTTTTCAGCTCAGAGTGGACCCTGAAACCAATCAGACCATTATCTCTGGGATGGGTGAACTACACTTAGAAATCATCGTAGACCGTTTATTACGTGAATTTAAAGTGGAAGCTAATGTAGGAAAACCACAGGTAGCCTATCGTGAAACAATCACTAAAAAATTAGAGCAAGAAGGCAAATACATTAAGCAAACTGGAGGTCGTGGACAATACGGTCACGTATGGATCACTCTTGAACCTCTTGAGCCTGGTAGTGGATTTATTTTTGAAAACAAGGTCGTCGGAGGCTCAGTACCTCGAGAATTTGTTCCCGCAGTAGAAAAGGGAATTAAAGAGGCCTTAGATGCCGGTATTAATGCAGGTTATCCAGTAGTTGATATTAAAGTATCACTATTTGATGGATCTTATCATGATGTTGATTCCAGTGAGATTGCATTCAAAGTTGCAGCCTCCATGGCCTTCAAAGATGGTTGTAAACGAGCCGGTCCTCAGATTCTTGAGCCTGTTATGTCTACAGAGGTTGTAGTTCCTGAAGTTAATATGGGTGATATCATTGGGGATTTGAACTCCCGTCGTGGAAAAATCATGTCGATGGAGACTCAAGGTTCACTTCAAGTAATAAAAGCAGAAGTCCCCTTGGCAGAAATGTTTGGATATGCTACTCAAGTACGCTCGCTAAGTCAGGGCAGAGCAACATATACGATGGAGTTTAGTCATTACGAGCCAGTACCCAATAATAT
>JABMMY010000370.1 GCA_013205415.1 Deltaproteobacteria bacterium | reverse complement strand
CTGATAGGACAAAGGATATTAGATCTCTTTCATAACTCCTCAGAAAAACCTACTTAACCATTAGATTTTGCTTTGTTTTTCATGTTTTTTCAAAAATTCAATATTTTCTTTGGAAAGTTGAATCGAAAATTTAATTAATTTTTCGACTAATTTTTTAAACTTTTTATACTCATTAGTCTCGGCTTTTATTTGGGCTACAAATTCATCTCGAATGTATTCAGTACGACTCCTCATTTTATGGGTATAACTGATTTGCCAGTACTCTCTGGGTTTTTTGGCTGGGCCGCCAGCAATTTGTTTTGAAACCGAGCCCGGTCTCAAGTTACCCAAATTCAGAATATCGTTTTTAATTTTTGAAATATTTATTTCTAGAATATCAAGTTTTTTGTTTCTCATATAGGACAGCATACGTATGCTGTCCTATATGTGCAAGAAAAATATATCAGATAAAAACTTTAGAAGGATCTCCGGTGTCAAACGAGACACGTTCCAGTATTTGATGGGACTTTTGAGCACAAACCTAAAAGGTAAGAAATCTGGGCCAAAGAACAAGCTTTCACTAAGGCGAAGGCTTTTGCTGACTTTGGATTACTGGCGCAATTACGGTAGTCTCTTAAAAACTGGTGAAAAGTATGGGGTTAGCGAGGCCACCGCCTGTAGGGTTTACAGATCTATTGAGAATGCCTTGGCAGAAGCTGGTCTTTGTCGACTGCCTGGTAAGAAAAGTTTTTTAACAGAATTAGATGAAAGTTTTACGATTGATGCTACAGAGTGTCCAATTGAACGGCCAAAGAGACGAAAAGTCGGCCGAATTAAGAATCGCCAAAAACACTTCTATTCTGGAAAGAAAAAAAGACACACTATGAAGGCGCAGATAGTGATTGAGGGACGAAAGATCCTATCAACATCCTTTGGAAATGGCAGGATGCATGATTACAAACTCTTCAAAAAGTCTAAAACAAGACTTCATAAAAACAAACATGTGAAGGTTGACTCTGGTTATCAAGGACTTCAGAAAGTACATGCAAATACTGATTTGCCTAAGAAAAATACCAAGAAGAACCCATTAACAAAAGATGATAAAAAACTAAATAAGGCGCAAGCGGGAAAACGCGTCGTCGTTGAGCACGTCCTTAGTCATATAAAAAAATTCAGAATTATCAGTCAAAAATATCGGAATCGGAGAAAGCGATTTGGCCTTCGTTTTAACCTGATTTGCGGGATTTATAATCATGAAAATAAAGGGCTAATATGAAAGAGGTCTATTACGAACTGGTTCGCGAAATATGGCTTTGAGAATCAACAACCACAGTCCTCCGATTACAGGTGGATCCGTGACTGTTGGGGAAATTATTTATTTTTACATCCCTATTACGTCATTGATCGTTCGGTGATTGCAAATGGATCTTACGACCCTGATTTGCATCGCTGGATCCACGCAAATATATCTAAAGGTGATGTTTGCTTTGATGTAGGAGCAAACATTGGTTGTGTATCAACGCACTTGGCTAGGCAGGTTGGGAATGAAGGGATGGTATATTGTTTTGAACCTGTTCCAAGAATAAACCAACTATTAAGAATGAATCTTGAAAAAAATCATTTTCAACGGCAGACAAGAATAATCCCTAAAGCGCTCGCTGATCTAACTGGAGTTGCTACATTTAACGTCGTGTCTGACTTTGGGCCAAATCAAGGAATGGGATCGCTTGTTTCTCGAAACGATTCGGAATTAAAGGTTCAAGTAGAGACGCTCGACAATTTTTGCGAAGGCGAACCAATGACGCGAATTGACTTCATAAAGCTGGATATTCAAGGCGCCGAACCACTGTTCTTAAAGGGTGCACAAAAGACGATTAGGAAGTTTCGACCGATATTCGCTTTTGAGATTTCGCCTGAGGAGCTGAAGGACGCTAAAAGCAGTGCAGGTGAATTGGTTTCGACTTTCCTAGACATGGAATACACCGTTCGAAAACTGACTTCCAAGGGTACCGTTGGGGACGAAATTCGAAAAGAGGAATTGACACCCTCTTACTTTGCGTCAAACGTATTAGCCTTTCCACGATAATTAGTTCTTGTCGGGAAATGCAAATGGTCGCGCGAAGCGCGTTCCATAATTTATCCCGACAGGAACATAATGGAATGGACCCAACCCTCTTTTCAACGCCCTCGAAATGGGCCAAGTCGGTCTTCCCTCTAGTACCGTTTTTATTTTCAACCCATAAACTCCAAAAAAAGGGCCAAGGTGAGATTCATCTTGGCTCACTTTTGATCTTTGATGAATTTGCTTAGAGGCACAGCAAAAACATTTTTCGCGAGAGCAAATTCTTCATTCCCTGGATAGATAACCGTTAACTCCTTAAGCTTTAAAGCTTCCATGGCTGAGAGCATTGATTTGCTTACCCTTGGTGTATAGGAGTGCTTAATTTCAAATCCATGAAATTTGGCTCCCTGTCGCACGAGTAAATCTAATTCGCACTGCTCATGAATACCCCAAAAATAGGCGTCCTCTGGACGTAAGTTTAGACAGCGTAACACCTGTTCCATTGCAAATCCTTCCCAAGAAGCGCCCATTTTTGGGGATACGAGGAGGTCTGATTTTTTTGTGATCCCCACGAGCAAATGAAAAAGACCACTATCGCAAAAGTAAATTTTTGGAGTTTTAATCTGGCGTTTATCAATATTTGCATGCCAAGGCTGTAAGCGTCTTACCATGAAGGTCCCAACCAACAGGTCTAAATACCTTTTTGCAGTAGATTCAGAAACGTCCATTGACCTTGCGATTTCTGCGTAATTAACTAATTGCCCGTGATAATGGGAAAGCATCATCCAAAAGCGACGCATATTTTCTGCAGGAATATTAAAACCCAACTGAGGGATATCACGCTCCAGAAATGTTCTAGCATATTGTTCTAGCCAATCGAAGGCCCGAGAATCATTTTTAGCTAAAAAAGCCAATGGGTAACCGCCCCGTAACCAAAGAGATTCTGCCTGTGAAAGTTTTGTTTCAAAAAGGGAAAAAGGATGAACCTGGATATATTTTATCCTCCCTGCCAAGCTTTCTGAGGACTGTTTGATGAGTTCTAATGAAGCACTTCCCAAAACAAGAAACCTAAGGGAGTTTTTTTTGCGATCCACCAATACCCGCAATATTGGAAAGAGTTCTGGAAAACGCTGCACTTCATCTATAACCACTAAACCACTTAGATTTTCAAGAGCCAGTAAGGGATCTTGAAGCCGCATTAAATGCCTGGGATTTTCTAAATCAAAGTAATTTGTCTGAAGTAGTTTTTTGGGGACTAATTTCTCGAAAAGTTCTCTAGCTAAAGTGGTTTTGCCTACTTGCCTAGGACCTAAAAGCCCAACTATTTTAAAGCCTTCAAGAGCGTGTTCTAATTGCTTTAGATATTCTAAACGAATCATTTAATAATTGTATCATGAAAATCCATCATCAAATAATGGATTTTCATGAGATTAGGGACCCCATCGTTCTAAAATGCGCGGCGTGGGGATCTTGTATTTATCTCCTGTAGTTGTTCAAATTGGAACAGGGGAGATGAAAAACTGCGAAAACAACGCATGATAAACGGCATAACATAGTCATGTTGGGCTAAACGAAATTCATTTTTACCCTCAAGTAACTTAATGTTTATTCACCGTAACTTAGAATTAGACTCACTCCTAACTAAGAAGAGCCACTTTCTATTGGGCCCTCGGGGCACAGGTAAGACGAAGCTGATCCAACATTCAATTGCTAAAAAAGCCACTATCATTGACCTACTAGACGACGATAGGTATTCACGATTATTACGGCGCCCTGCCCTACTTTCGGAACTACTCCCTCGTGATACAAAGTGGGTTGTGATCGATGAGGTCCAGAAAATACCAGCTCTTTTCGATGAAGTTCACCGTCTAATCGAAAAAAATGGATTCCGATTTCTGCTCACCGGTTCGAGTTCTAGAAAATTAAAAAGAGGGGGGGCTAGCATCCACGATGAATAAATTTCGGAGCTAAACCCTAACAACTCGCACCCTCGCTATCTACGCTTCAGAGTGTCGGTTACCCTTCAGCTAGGTGGATTGAAGCAGTGTGAAAAGCTCGTGGGTGCTTACCTATCTATCAATATTGCACTTTCCTTCGATATCTCCAGCATGTTGTAGATGGCCATGCAGCCCATTAACGTTTATGCAAAGCGTCTTTTGGTTATGGCACACATAGACTTTTTTAATGCCAGGGTCAGAGGAGCCATAAGAATTAGAGGAGCCACAAGAATTAGAGGAGCCATCAGGATCAGAGGAGCCATCAGGATCAGAGGAGCCATCAGG
>JABMMY010000369.1 GCA_013205415.1 Deltaproteobacteria bacterium | reverse complement strand
TGCATCTAAACCTAAGACATACAGAGGGACTAAAGAGTTCAGGTGAATGCCCTTTCTTTGTCCTACAGTGTATTGATGAAGTCCTCCATGTTGGCCTAATATTTTTCTGTCAACACTTACAAAGTTTCCTGGCCGTAAAACCTCTGCAGGTACCTTCTCCTCAATAAACTCTCTATAACTTTTTCCTTGGACAAAGCAGATCTCTTGGCTATCGGGTTTATTTGCCACTCGCAAACCATATTCGTGGGCTAAACTTCGAACCATTGGTTTAGGAAAAGAGCCGACAGGAAAGAGGGTTTTTGCGAGTTCAGTTTCTTTTAGTGTGAATAAAAAGTAGGACTGATCTTTTCCATCATCTTCACCTTTGTGAAGTTCATGACGAGATAGGTTATTATTCCAGTGAACTGTTGCGTAGTGGCCGGTGGCTAAAAAATCGGCACCTAGATCTAAGGCCCAATCCATTAATTTTTTAAATTTTACCTTTTCATTGCAGCGAACACAGGGGTTAGGAGTCCTACCGTTTAAGTATTCTTGAACAAAATCGTCGATAACAGCTTCATTAAATGCCGTTTCCATATTATTTACATAAAAAGGGATGTCTAAAACCTCGGCGACTCTTCGGGCATCATTGATGTCACTTAAACTACAGCAGGTGCCAAATTCGTTATCGATCTTTTCAGCCATGTCATGGAGTTGAAGTGAGATTCCAATAACGTGGTACCCGTTTTTAGCAAGCCAACCCGCAGCGACGCTACTGTCAACGCCACCACTCATGGCTACCACTACCTTTGCACCCTTTGCGGGTAATTTATTTTCAACTACTGAACTCACTTCTGACCTACTTCGATAATGCTTTAAGGCTGTTTCTAGCACGGATTCTTGTCACGTGGGCAATCACTTTTTCTGCCACCTCTTCAACCGTATTTAACCCACTCATTTGCCCCCAACTAAATCTCACACATTCCTTAGCCTCAGATTCGGAAAATCCCATTCCTAATAACACATGACTTGGCGAAATGGATCCTGAAGAACAGGCAGACCCCGCTGAAATAAAAATGCCCTCTAGGTCTAGGGCTCCCAAGAGAACCTCCGAAGCAATACCCTGAAAACGAAAGTTTGAAGTATTTGGAATTCTTGGCTCTTTTTCTCCTTGAATGGAAACTCCATCCAGAGATTTTCCAATAAAGGTTTCAAAATAGTCTCTTATTTTTTTAAGGTCCTGTGAACCGTGAGTCTCTTGCCATTCTCTAGCGGCCCCTCCAAAACCTGCAATTCCCACTACGTTTTCAGTGCCCCCACGGCGTTTAATTTCCTGGGCACCTCCATAATGAGTTGCCACTAACGAAACCCCTTTTTTAATAATGAGAGCACCCACCCCTTTAGGGCCATAAATCTTATGAGCAGAAATTGAAACCAAATGGGCATTACGATAAAAGGTGGGGTCTAGCTTTCCCAGACCCTGTACCGCATCGGTGTGCAGCAAGCAGCGATGGGCTTCACAAAGCTGAAGAATTTGTGGGATCGGAAAAATAACTCCGGTTTCATTATTGGCAGTCATTAGAGACACAAGATGGGGTTTAAAGGTTTCGATCTGTTTTTGCAGGGCCACTAAAGATAGTTGCCCCTCTGAATTAACCGCAACATGCTGGACGATTCCTCCCAGTTTTTCGATCAAAGGTAAGGTATCGCGAATAGAAGAGTGTTCTACTAAAGAGGTTAGTAGCCGAAATCCCGGTCCCACCTCTAGGGCCAATCCCATCAAAGCTAAGGTATTGGCTTCACTTCCACCCGAGGTAAAAACGATGTCATTGGGATTGCAGCCTAAAAGTTCAGCCACAGACTCTCTAGATTTATTTAATAACTCTGAAGCTTTACGGCCATACCTGTGACTGGATGAAGGGTTTCCCCAAAGCTCTAAGGCTTGGGCCATCCAGTCTTTTGCCTTTTCACCTAAGGGTGTCGTTGCGTTGTAGTCTGCGTAAATCATAGTTTTAACGCGCCACCTTAACCTAATTAATCGTAAGTCCAAAGGCTAAAAGTGAGTTAAAAAGAACACAATTGGGTCGTGTCTTTTTCCCCCATTTGACTTAGAGTGCGCCAATGTATTCCGATAATGACAGTCATGAGTCTAAGCGCCGTCATCGAGAGAGAGTGATTGCGGGCGTGGTTTTAGTGACCATTATTATTTTTACGGCTATCGAGATTCATCTTTTAAAGCTTTCTGCAAAACTTCCCTTTGTGAACAGTATTTTTTTCTTTGGGCTGATGAATTTAAATGTTTTGCTCGTGATGGTGTTGCTA
>JABMMY010000368.1 GCA_013205415.1 Deltaproteobacteria bacterium | reverse complement strand
CCGGCTTTGCCTTTTTTGCAATCATTGCTACAGGCTTTGCCTTTTTTGCAATCATTGCGACAGGCTTGGTTTTCTTTGTAGACTTGGATTTGGGAGCCAATTTTTTTGAGGGTTTCATAGAAACCACTTTTTTCAGAGCTGGTTTTTTAGTGACCACTTTCTTTTTGGTGATCTTTGAAGTCATCTTTTTTACCGGTTTTTTAGTCTTCTTTTTCATCATTCACCCCGATTGATTCAATCATAGTTTATAAGAAACCTGACAGACCTTACCAAATAAGGAGATAATGTCAAATTTTTAGAGGTGATATTGAGTTAAGATATTGAATTAGCAAGTTATTCCCGATGAATTAAGGTTCCAATTTGAGTCTTAAAAAGAGTTGGGATCGCGGGTTAATTGAGCCCTGTTTAAGCCAATGGGCCCCTTATTCTTAAGAGGCTGGCGGTTCTTTGACTTGTTATGTATTTATTTTTTAGTCCATAAACGTTAAAATTATAGGCACCTCGGATCCTCGGTATAGGTGTTTATCCAATATAAAATAGATGGGGTTTTTTATGAAAATGCTTCTGGGATTAGGATTGGTTTTCTGTTCGATGGGTCTTCATGCCGCTGAAGATTTCGTTCCAATTCAAGAACGTGCTCAGGGACAGTCCTTGGTCGGCTCATCACAAGGAAATGACAGTCTCTATTCCAATCCGGCAGCGAGTAGTTTTGTTAATGTTTATTCTGTGGATGGAAGCTTAGCCCTACCTAAATCTTTTGCCGTATCAATATTAGATACCAAAACCTCAGATTTGGGAGGAGCACTTGGTTACTTTCGAAGAGAGGTGGGGAGTGATTACTATGACAAAAATGTGGTGCCTTCAGGAAATCAAAAATATATTGAGGGTGCTAAACTGGCAATGATGAAACGAATATCTAATGAAATTGGAATTGGCGTATCAGGAAAATCTATTTGGGGCCCCAATACCCAAGGAGAAAGGGTTCGTTTAAATGATGCCGATTTAGGTGTGATTTATAATCATAACTTCTTGCAGCTTGGAGCCGCGATACGAAATATTTTTGGGGGAAATGAACTGATGAAGCTTCCTAGAGACTATAGCGCTGGAGGAAGAATTACCTATGATCAGATTTTATCACTTTCTCTAGCAACTCAGTCGAGACTACGTTCCGTAGCTCCGTATCAATATGGAGTCGGAGTGGAATATTTATCCCCTTTCTTTTTTGCTATTCGAGGCGGGTATAGAATATTGACTGAAGAAAAACAAAACTTATGGAGCTTTGGAGCTAGTTTTGTCAGTCCAAGACTGTCTTTGCATTATGCGATGGAAATTCCTAGTCAACCCAATGCACCTCTTGAGCATACTTTAGGAACCACTCTACTTTTCTAGTTAGGTCTTATTGCAAGATGCAAATGACTCGCTTGTGAACCGCAATACTTAAAAGGCGTTCCAATAGGAACCTATTTAAAGCGTAGCGAAGGATCTCCTCGCAAAGAGTTCAAATATTAGATGAAGATATTTCTCTACGCTGAGAATAGAACGCTTAACGAAAATAATTTAAACGCTCTTCGGATACATTAGTCTCCACAAAGACTAGTTATAAAAATAAAAATGAAATATATTTCTTTATTCTCAGCACTCTTTTGCATTTCACAGATCGCTATAGGGTCATGGGAACTTCAGTTAAATCCAAAGGGGCGTCCATTTCGAATGACCTTTGCAGATCCTAGAGAAATCAGAATGGCACTTTCCTTTGAAGGCGGGTCAAGAATTAATGCCACTATCGGAAATTATTTTTCCTTATTAGGAATTCGAAGTATTGAAAATCCAGATTTGTTTTTTCATATAGGGTTAGAAGGTGCGGGGTATTTCACGATGAAACAGGTCGACCAGCGATTTCCATTAGAGACCGCCGATGGACTGATTGGTTTTTATACCGAAACTAGTGTGGGACAGATGCAATATCAATTTCGATTGACTCATATTTCAGCCCATCTCGCAGATGGAAGTAGTGAAGGAGCTATTGCTTATAGTCGTGAAACAGCCGTTTTAAAGGTGGGTTATTTATTAAATTCAGATACGCACCTTTATTCGGGAGTTCATTTTATAGTTAATTCTACGCCTATAGTTCCGAATTGGACCTTCCAATTAGGAGCCACCTCTTTTTTTCCACTGCGAAGTCATAAGGTGGTTCCTTATGGTGGATTCGATCTCAAACAAAAAGGGGAGAGTTCCACTCATACCTCGATGAATTTGCAGCTTGGCATAGCCTTTGGCAATCCTTTGGATGCCTACAGGTCCTTTAAATTTTTCTATTCCTATTATACGGGAGCCGATCCAAGAGGGCAGTTTTTTAAAAGCAAAATTACAACGCATTCTGCAGGAATCGAAATGCAAATTTGAAAAATGGGCACTTTCTTTCCTTGTGAAAAAACTGGAGCTATTCAATAATAGAAGGAGCTACTTTTCTTTTCTTTTAGGTCTAATTCCATTTTAAAAAAACGGGGGTTCAGTCATGGTTTTCCATCGTGTTTGCCGATTAGGTTTCTGTTTGGCTATACTTGTTATTTTTTCAGGATGCGGCATTGTGCGTTACCCTGGTCAACCTGGAATGGTAACCCATAATTTCAATAAAATTGATCTGGAATATCTAGATGAGCCCGGCCTCTTTGTTTACGAAACGGTCTACGATAATAGAGTGGGGGGATCGGGTGTGGGGGCTGTAGTTACCAAGCTTTACCCACAGGCTAAAACCTACACCTCGAATGTGCGAACGAATGCAGATGGAACTCTTTTTCGAAATAAAACAGAGTATGAAGGTGCCGAGGTCCAAATGATCTCGGTCCCTAACTTAGGCCAGGTGCATTTAAGTCCGAATCACCAACTCTTTCTATTTGTCGATTATGCGACATCGCTAGATGAGAATGATGACCAAAACCTTGCTGAATCTAGTTTGTTTAAAGCCTCTTCGACTGCAACAGAGATTTTGCCCCGTGGCTTAGAGATTAAAAAGATGAGATGGGATCTTTTGCGAGCGGGTAAGCTTTTAACTAGTGGAGGCCTAGCTTACGAAGTCACCTCTTTAGAAATGAAACAAATAAAATTTGTTCCCAGTCAGCCAGTTCAGGTTGAAACTAGTTTTTTTGGAAATGCTGTAAAAGCTCAATTAACCACTCAGGTGAAAACTGAACTTGTACAGTTTATAGATACAAATTTTCCGAAAGGATTTAGTGG
>JABMMY010000367.1 GCA_013205415.1 Deltaproteobacteria bacterium | reverse complement strand
AACCTATGCTACGACCTAAATGCCCTTCTCAAGAGAAACTTCTTGAGTTTTATACTATTCCAAAAGAGTTAAGCTTATTTAAAAGAATTTGGATTAAGGCTCATCTCTTCTCATGCACCTCCTGCACTGAAAAGTTAACAAACTTACAGATAAACTGGCAAAAATACTTCTCACCAGAGCCCGATATTATGTCATCGTTAATGAGAGTTTATTCTCGACTACAAAAAGATGAAACTCTGATTCTAAAAGGCTGGAAACTAAATGAAGGTCGTCACAAAAAAAGTTTGGGTGGAATTTTAGTTAATGGCGGGTGGTTGTTTAGAGGGGCTGTCTCTATGGGATTAGCCGCTGTGGTGATCTCGGTCGTCATGTCTCAGCAAAGTAATGGGAAACAAAGCAACGCAGTTATTCAGCAGGGCCCTTTAGCTCAGATACGTCTTGAAAATAAAAATGGCGTCAGAGTTCACTACTTGCAACCTGAGGTTTTACAAACCATTGAGTTTGAAACCACGAGGGCTCGATGAGAATTAATCTTTATTTTCTCATTCTCTCTTTTTTATCGATTAATATTTTTGCAGATAATATGCCACCAGAAACTCAATTCTTATCTGCAATTCAAATGGCTGTTTATGAAGACAGCGCTATGCTCACAGAAAGATCTCAACATTTAGTTAGAGAACAGTTCGCAAATGGGCTCGTCTCTTTTCCCAGTTTAGGAAATAGTCGTTATGAAGTTAAAACATCTGGAAACGAACTCGTTTTTCTTCTGACTTCAGATAAAGATATTAGAGATCCGCTACAACAAGCGGTGTCAGATATTATTGGCCAACTCAATGGTCGTGTGAGAGCTAGAGGCCGATCTATATTCTACAGAACAGCTCTCTCCCAACCCTTAGGTGGATATTTAGAGGTTGTGGTTGATGATAGCCATACTAAAGTGGTTTCTGTTTTAGCGCAGTCGGTTCCACTAAGAGACCTCTTAAAAGAGGTTAGAACTCAGCTGGGGGGATTTAGTTATTTAATTCCTGGAGAATGTGCTGACCGACTTATCGACTGGGGATTTGGCGAACAGGGAAGCGCTATAGAACCCAAAACCATCGATACCCTTATGATGGATCTCTCAACTCTTTTTAATTTGAAACTAGACAAAAAAGCAGGGAGCTACATTTTCACAGGAATCTGTAATGAATCTCAGAAACTTCATCACTCCAATACAGATTCTTTTAAACACACATTTTTTCCAATTAATCACTCCGTTCCCCCCCAGGTTTTTGTACCTTTAATGCCCTTGAGAGATTAAAAGTAACGCAGCGTACCCCCTTGAAAATACTTGGCAACTCCCCCTGAAATGGTGTTTAGTTTTGCTCTCACTAAAGTTTTGGCTCACAGGAGAAGATTAATGCTAAAAAATTATATTAATGGGGAATGGATGGCCTCTACCGGAACCGAAACGGTCGAGGTCATTAACCCAGCTACTGAAGACATTTTAGCACTCTCTCCTCTGGGAACCACACAAGATGTCAACAAAGCTGTGGCCGTTGCAAAGGAGGCCTTTAAAACTTGGCGAAAAACTCCTGCCATTGATCGCACTCAATATTTATTTCGTTTAAAGACACTACTTGAAGAAAATTTTGAGTCTCTAGTAAAGCTCTGCACAGAGGAGCATGGAAAAACTCTTATCGAATCTCGGGGCGATGTGCGACGAGGAATTCAGATGGTAGAAACGGCCTGTGGGATTCCTAATCTCATGATGGGCCAAAGTTTTGAAGATATTGCAGCAGGGATCGACTGCCAGGCGGTGAAACAGCCCATGGGAGTTTTTGCGGCAATCACCCCATTTAATTTTCCCGCGATGGTTCCTTTTTGGTTTTGGCCGTTTGCGGTAGCCACTGGAAATACCTTTGTTCTTAAACCTAGCGAAAGAGTTCCACTGACTCAAATTAAGATTTTTGAACTGATCGAAAAAGCAGGATTTCCAAAAGGGGTGATGAATCTCGTTTTGGGAGGGAAAGAGGTGGTTAATGCGCTCTGTAGTCATCCCGATATCAAAGGAATTTCATTTGTAGGATCTACACCCGTTGCAAAACATGTCTATCAACTAGGAAGTTCTCATGGCAAACGAGTGCAGGCATTAGGTGGGGCTAAAAATTTCATGGTCATTCTACCCGATGCCAATTTAGAAACCTCAGTTAAAACCTGCTTAGAATCGATCATCGGATGTGCAGGGCAAAGATGTCTAGCAGGATCTGTAATTCTCTGTGTGGGCAATGCTTATGACCAAGTCAAAAAACAGATCATCGGATTAGCCTCTGACATTGTAGTGGGAAATGGATCCGATCCCAGAACTCATATGGGGCCATTAATCTCTAATGCGTCAGTGGAACGCGTGAAAGGATTGATTCAATCTGCAGTTGATGAAAAAGCAGAAATTCTTTTGGATGGAAGAAATATTTCTACAAAAAAAGGATACTTCTTAAATCCCACTGTCATTGGAGAGGTAAAATCACACATGAGAATTGCGCAGGAGGAGGTTTTTGGTCCTGTAGTATCTCTTGCTAGAATTAGATCCCTAGATGAAGCCATTGAGTGGATCAATAATTCTCCATTTGCCAATACCGCCTCTTTATTTACTGCGTCTGGAGCTGCCGCAAGACAATTCAGTTATGAGGCGAGCCCTACAATGTTAGGTCTTAATATTGGAGTCCCTGCCCCCATGTCATTCTTTGCCTTTGGTGGCGCTAAAGATTCTTTTTTTGGGGATATTAAAGCTCATGGGACAAGTGGTGTTCAGTTTTTCACAGATACAAAAGTCACGATTCAGAGATGGAACAAAGATTCAAATATTTGGTAATTCATGAATAAGAAAATATTAATAAAAAATGGAACTCTTGTGACAGCTACCGATACCTTTAGGGCCGATCTTTTAATTGAAGGAGAGAAGGTAAAGGCCATCGCAAAGGAGATCACCGAAAAAACAGATCAAGAGATAGACGCGACAGGTTGCTACGTTTTTCCTGGCGGCATTGATGCCCACACCCATTTAGACATGCCTTTCATGGGAACCACATCAAGCGATGATTTTGAGACTGGAACTCTGGCCGCTCTACATGGTGGGACTACCTCAATTATCGATTTTGCCTTTCAGTCCCAAGGGAGATCGTTAAAAGAAGCACTAGCCACTTGGCATGAAAAGGCACGTGGTAAAGCTGTCGGAGATTATGGCTTTCACATAGTGGTAACCGACTTCAACGAGAATTCTTGCAAAGAGATAAAGGATCTTATTCAAAAAGAGGGGATTACCTCTTTTAAAACCTTCATGGCCTATAAAGGGGCTCTGATGGTGGATGACAAGCAGATGATTGGGCTAATGAATGAGTGTAAAAAATGGGGGGGCTTTGTCACGGTTCATGCGGAAAACGGCGATTTAGCAGACTCTATGGTTCAAACTAACCGAGCGAAGGGAAATTTAAGTCCGAAATTCCATGCTCTTTCTCGTCCTGAAATTGTGGAGAGCGAAGCCACAGGACGCGCTATCGATTTAGCATTTTCAGGAAATCACCCACTTTATATTGTGCACATGACCTGTGAAGCGGCTTTAAATCGCGTGCGAGAGGCCACTAAAAGAAACCAAACAGTAATGGTGGAAACCTGCGTGCAGTATCTTCTACTAGATGATTCGCTATATGATCGTCCTAACTTTGAAGGTTCCAAATGGGTGATGAGCCCTCCCCTAAGAAAAAAAACAGACCAAGAGGCACTTTGGAATGGAATAGCACAAAACTTAATTCACACTGTAGCCACCGATCACTGCCCCTTTTGTATGGTTCAAAAGGAGGCTGGAATTAACGATTTTTCTAAAATACCTAATGGCGCTCCTGGCATCGAAAATAGAATGGAACTGATGTTCTCTGAGGGGGTTTTGAAAAATAGAATCTCTCTAAATCAATTTGTTTCACTTAATTGTACGGCGCCCGCTAAGATCTTTGGGCTCTATCCTGAAAAAGGAACCCTTGCAGTAGGAGGTGATGCCGATATCGTGATCTTTGATCCAGAGAAACAACACATTCATTCAAAAGAAACACACCACATGCGCTGCGATTATTCCTCCTACGAAGGATGGAAGGTTACAGGTAAAGTAAGAACGGTTCTTTTAAGAGGTACGGTGGCTATCGATAACGGGAAGGCTTATATCGGCAAAGGGTTTGGGAAATATTTAAAACGAAAGAGTTTATCTCAGAAAATAGAAATTTAATTTTTTAAGGAGATCTCAATGGCACGAAATGTAAAAATTGGACTTATTCAAATGGCGACCAAAGCTCCTGCTGAAAAGAGCTGTGAAGAGCACCGGATCGCAATGCTAGATGCCCATATCGCTTATATCGACGAGGCCGGCAAAAAAGGCGTTAATATGCTTTGCATGCAGGAGGTTTTTACCGGCCCTTACTTCTGTCCTTCTCAAGATGCGAAATGGTATGGTCTTACAGAGGCCATTCCCGATGGCCCCACGACTAAGCTCATGCAGGAGTATGCAAAAAAATATAACATGGTGATCGTAGTTCCCATTTATGAAGAACATATCACGGGCGTTTACTATAATACGGCTGCTGTGATTGATGCCGATGGAAAATATCTGGGAAAATACAGAAAAAATCATATTCCTCAGGTAAAGGGTTTTTGGGAAAAGTTTTTCTTCAAGCCAGGAAATTTAGGTTATCCCGTTTTTAAAACAGCGTACGGAAATGTGGGTGTTTATATCTGTTACGACAGACATTTTCCAGAAGGGGCTCGTTGCCTCGGTTTAAATGGTGCTGAGATCGTCTTTAATCCCTCTGCCACTGTTGCTGGACTTTCAGAATACTTATGGAAACTTGAACAACCGGCACACGCAGTGGCTAATGGTTATTTTGTGGCCGCTATCAATCGTGTCGGTACCGAGGCTCCTTGGAATATTGGGCAGTTCTATGGCTCTTCCTATGTGGTAAATCCCAAGGGCGAAATTTTAAATCTAGCCTCAAGAGATAAGGATGAGCTCTTGATTACCGATATTAATTTAGATGAGGTAAAGGACACTAGGGATCTCTGGCAGTTTTATAGAGATCGTCGACCCGAAACTTACCATGTGATGACGGAACTATAAGAGGAGAGACTCATGCCAGAATCTAACGAATCAATTTTAGGGAAAAGAAAAAAACATCTCATCGCAAGCGCGGTTCATTACTATAAGACTCCCGTCCAATTGGTAAAGGCTAAGGGGCAATATGTTTACGATCAAGAGGATCGTGCCTATCTAGATTGTATCGGTGGTATTGTTTGTATTTCGGCAGGGCACAATCATCCGAAGATTAAAGAAAAACTTCTCAGCATGCTTGAGAAGAATGAAATTCAACACACCACCCTTTTATTTTTAAATCATCATGTGACCGACCTAGCGGAAGAGCTTCTAAAAGAGGCCCCAAATTCGATCGATCGAATATTTTTTACCAACTCTGGAAGCGAAGCCAATGAATTAGCCTTTATGGCGGCCAGAAATGCCACCGGTGAGACGGTTATTGTTAATTTAAGACATAGTTACCATGGAGGAACTGCCGCCGCACTTTCCAGTTGTGGGCATCACACTTGGAGATTCAAGGCTCAACCTACTGCCGCTGTGACCTCTGCCATGGAGCCCTACTGCTATCGTTGCCCTTTTGGAAAAAAGCCTGATAGCTGTGCTTTAGAGTGTGCGAAGAATATTGAAACTACGATTCAAACCTCTACCCATGGAAAGATCGCAGCCTTTATTGCAGAGCCGGTCATGGGTGTGGGCGGATTTATTACACCTCCTACAGAGTACTTTCACGAAGCTGCAAAAATAGTTCATAACTATGGTGGGAAATATATTAGTGATGAAGTACAGACGGGCGTGGGTCGTTGTGGAGGCGCCTATTTTCTATCGAAAGAATTGGGTATCGACGCCGATATCATTACCATGGCTAAAGGTCTTGGCAATGGAGCTCCTATTGGAGCCACTCTTATGACAACCGAGCTTTCTAATCCACTCACTGGAAAACTTTTCTTCAACACCTTTGGAGGAGATCCCTTTCAAACAGCGCAGGCTAAAGTTACCTTAGAGATTATCCGAGAGGAAAAACTTATTGCCAATGCCAAGGCCATGGGAAGTTATTTGATGGAGGGATTAAAAAATCTACAAAAAAATCACTCCTGGATCGGCGAGGTACGCGGTCGTGGGCTTATGATTGGTATTGAGCTGGTTAAAAATCTTGAAACAAAAGAATATGCCACCGCTGAAACGGCTGAGGTGATGGAGATTGCCAAAAATAAAGGGGTTCTCTTTGGTAAGGGTGGACTTTTTGGAAATGTACTCCGGATTGCACCTGCACTATCGATAACTCGCGGTCAGTGTGATGAGGTTTTAAAGGTGTTAGATGAGAGCTTTTTTGAGGCAAAATTAAAATTCTGATTTTTTTTGAGGTAGGTCGTTATGGGTAATTTATCTATTCAATTTTTAAATTTCGAAATGGACAATCCATGGTGTGTGGCTTCGGCTCCGCCTACAGCGACAGGTAAATTAATGGCCGATGCCTTTGATGCGGGATGGGGGGCTGCTATCATGAAAACGGTAGGCCCTGTTGAAGAGCCCATTATTAATGTGGCTCCTCGAATTCAAACGATGAAAAAATGGAATCGTGAAATCGCGATGCAAAACATCGAGCTGATCACAGACCGTCGTCTTTCTGTTTGGCTTGATGAATTAAAAACTTTACGAAAGCGTTATCCCAAGAAAATGATCATCGGCTCAATTATGGCTCCAGGTCATGACATGGATGCTTGGGCTAAGCTTATTGAGGAGATGAATAACGTTCATGTTAATGCGATTGAACTTAACTTGGGTTGCCCTCACGGAATGCCCGAGCGAGATATGGGTGCTGTTTGCTCACAGGATCCCATGATTATCACTAACATTGTAAAAACAGCAAAATCGCTTAGTAAGGTTCCTATTCTTACAAAATTAACACCTAATGTGACCGATATTCGCATGATGGCCAGTGCCGCAAAAAATGCGGGATCGGATGCGATCACGGTAATCAATACTGTAAATGGAATTATCGGAATCGATATTTACAAAAAATCCCCGCTACTCTCGGTTAATGGGTACACCGCCATTGGTGGAATCTCTGGAAATGGCATGAAGCCTATTGGCCTTAAATGTGTGGCTGAATGCAAACAGGCCACTGGACTTCCCATTTCCGGTTGCGGAGGAATCTCTTCTTGGAGTGAAGGGGTCGAATATCTTTTAATGGGTGCTAGCCAACTACAGGTTTGTACTGAAATTATGATCCGTGGATTTAAAATTATCCATGGATTAAATAGAGGTTTAGAAACCTACATGGCACAAATGGGCATTACCAAGGCCTCCGATCTTATTGGTGACCTTTATAAAAGAGTGACCAGTTTTGATGTTCTTTTAAAAAATTCAAGTTCCGAAAAAATTGCTATCAATGAAGAGACCTGTACAGGTTGTAATATTTGTGTCGTGGCCTGTAAAGATGCGGGCTATGATGCACTAAAATTAAAATCCATTCCCGATCCCAATAGAAGTCAAGGGACTCGCAACGTAGCAGATTTAATTTATGACCATTGTACCGGTTGCAATCTTTGTGTCGCGGTTTGTCCTGTGCCGCAATGTATGGAGCTCTACGATTCTAAACAGGCTTTTCCATATGAGCTTCACTCAAGTTATTCTGGTAATACGTTAAATTAATTTAGCTCTGGGAGTATTAGAAGTGAAATATAGCAATGAAGATCTTGATGTCGTCTCACCAGAGAAAAGAATCTGGGGAACCTGGAACTATGCGGCTCTATGGATCAGCATGAGCCTGTGTATTCCTACCTATATGATTGCTAGCTCATTGATTGAGGGAGGCATGAACTGGTGGCAGGCCATTCTTACCGTTTTTTTAGGGAATGCGATTGTACTTGTCCCCATGGTATTAAATGGAGATGCGGGGGCTCGCTATGGCATTTCATTTCCCGTTTTTGCTAGAGCTAGTTTCGGTATTTTAGGTGCAAATATTCCAGCTATGTTGCGAGCCATTGTGGCCTGTGGTTGGTTTGGAATTCAAACTTGGATAGGTGGCTATGCGATTTTTCATGCCATCAAAATTTGGCTTCCAGGGATTGCTACACTCCCAAGAATTTTCCCAATCTCATTTGGCCTAGAGACAGGGCCTGCAATTACCTTTTTTATTTTTTGGTTAGTTAATATGTTTGTCGTTTACAAGGGAATAGACAGCATCAGAAAACTTCTTGTTTTTAAAGCCATCTTTCTCCCGTTTGCGGCGGGATCACTTTTACTCTGGGCGATAATAGCGGCCAATGGATTGGGACCTATTCTTTCTCAGCCCTCTAAATTTTCAAGTACTACAGAATTCCTACATTTTTTCTTTCCCGCTCTCACCGGCATGGTGGGATTCTGGGCGACATTGTCGCTTAACATTCCTGACTTCACTCGATATGCAAAATCTCAAAAAGCACAGGCATTGGGTCAGTTAATTGGCCTTCCACCCTCAATGACGGCCTTTGCCTTCATTGGCGTTGTGGTCACTAGTGCCACAACCATTGTCTACGGAACCACCATTTGGGATCCGGTAGATTTAGCGGGTAAATTTGATTCCCCTCTCATTGTAACCTTTGCCATGCTAGCGGTGGCCCTCTCAACTCTAGCGACTAATATTGCAGCCAATATTGTGAGTCCTGCGAATGATTTTTCTAATTTATCCCCATCTAAGATCGACTTTAAAAAAGGGGGCTATATTACCGGTGTGATAGGTGCTCTGATTTTTCCATGGAAATTGGTGAGTGATCCCAATGGTTATATTTTCACCTGGCTACTTGCCTATTCCAGTTTGCTCGGACCTATTGGTGGAATTTTAATTGTGGATTACTTTTTTATCAGAAGAAAAGTATTGGTAGTTGAGGAGCTTTACTCTGAAACAGGAAGATATTGGTACAAAAATGGATTTAACTACCACGCCATCTTTTCCCTACTTGCTGGAATCATTCCCAATGTCCCTGGGTTTTTGACGACGATTAAGGTGCTTCCCAGCGAAGCTATTCCTATTTTCATTCAAAGCCTCTACCACTATGCTTGGTTTGTAGGCTTTACTGTCTCTGGAATTCTTTACTATTTTCTACAGAGTAAAGAATCGAAATAAATATTTAACTAATTTTTATTGGATTTTATTTAGCCAACAAGGTTGTAAACTCCAAGAGGAGATGGCTTGTGACTACATCAAGAATTATCAGAAATATTTCTCTCTAATCCATAATGACACCTTCACTAGGGAAATAAGAACTGGTACCTCCACTAACGGGCCAATGACTGCCGCAAAAGCCGCACCATGGTGGATACCAAAAGTTGAAATCGCAACCGCTATCGCAAGCTCAAAATTATTGGAGGCAGCCGTAAAGGACAGGGTGGCAGATTCATCATATTTGGCTCCGGCTTTTCGACTGATAAAGAAAGAAAAGAAGAACATGAGTATGAAATAAAACAGAAGTGGCACAGCAATCCGAATGGCATCAAATGGAAACTGAAGAACAGTAGAACCCTTGACGAGAAACATAACAAAAATAGTAAAGAGAAGAAAAATAAGAGTTGTGGGGCTTATGTTTGGAATAAACCTTTTTTCATACCAAATAGGTCCTTTTATTCTAACAAGTGAAAAGCGTGTTAAAAGCCCTGCAACAAAAGGAATTCCCAGATAAATGGCTACCGATTGGGCAATCTCTGCCATGGAGATCGTTACACTAATGCCTTTGAGTCCGAACCAAGGAGGAAGTACCGCAATAAAAATAAATGCATAAATGGGAAAAAACAGAACCTGAAAGATTGAGTTAAAGGCCACAAGCCCTGCACAATATTCTGTGCTGCCTTCAGCTAAATCGTTCCACACAATTACCATCGCAATACATCTAGCAAGCCCTATTAATATAATTCCCACCATGTACTCGGGTTTGTCTGGAAGAAATACTATAGCCAGAAAAAACATGAGCACTGGACCGATTACCCAGTTCTGAAACAAAGAGAGGCTTAATACTTTAGCATTCTTAAATACCTCACCTAGCTGCTCATATTTTACTTTTGCAAGTGGCGGGTACATCATCAAAATCAGTCCAATAGCGATAGGCACCGAAGTAGTTCCGCTATTTAAGTTACTTATATAAATCGCAAAGGAAGGAGAAATAATACCGAGTCCTGTCCCTATAGCCATTGCAAGAAAGATCCAAAGAGTTAGATACTGATCTAAGAAGGATAATTTTTTCTCCGGATTACAAATTACCTTTTGCATTTACTTTCCAACCTCATAAATTAGCTACTAGCCTCTTAAAATGTTTGAGTACTGCCGGATCAATGCAGTAGCAGATTCTTGGACCATCAATTCTCCCTTGAACTAAGCCCGAATCCTTTAGCACTTTTAGATGCTGGGAAACGGTTGACTGTGCAAGGGGCAGCTCATCAACAATTTCACCGCACACACAGGCATTTCGTTTGATCAAGAGTTTAAGAATCTGAACACGGATAGGATGCCCCACGGCCTTAGCAAATAGAGCCAACTGATATTCCTCTCCTTTTTCTAAAAGAAAAATTGGGATCTTTGATCCCTTTGGAACACAACAATCATTTACTTTAGCTTTTCCCATCGGGAACCTCTTATCGTAATATTACGATAGGAGTCAAGCCGTTCCACAATAGGCTCAGATTTGAAGACTTGAGAAATTAATAGTAAGAATTAAGCCAAATATGGGTCCAAAATGACGCAATAAAATAGGTAATTCTACTAAAACTAGAAAATCACTCTTTTGACCAAATGTTGGGATGCCTCAATGAGGTCTATCCGATACTAGAGGGAGTCTCCAAAGACAATTTCAATCTCGATTCTGGAAAAAACCCCTTTTTAGCAGATCAAACTCCGATATCTTCATTCCAAAGTTCAGGACGATCTTTAATAAATTTTTCCATGAGATCAATACATGTTTTATCCTGAAGAATCTCAAGTTTAATTCCCCGAGACTTTGTATAGGCTTCAGGACCTTGAAAAGTTTTGTTTTCTCCAATAATTATTTTGGGAATCTTATAAAGAAGAGCGGTCCCACTACACATGTCACAAGGAGATAGCGTGGAGTAAAGGGTGGCCCGTTGGTAATCCTTTGCGGTTAATCTCCCCGCATTTTCTAAGCAATCCATTTCGGCGTGAAGGATAGCACTGCCCTTTTGAACTCTTCGATTGTGACCTCGTCCCACAATTTTATTATCAATGACAATGACCGAGCCGATTGGAATGCCTCCCTCTTTAAGGCCTAGTTCAGCCTCTTCAATTGCAGCCCTTAAAAATAGATCCATCGAGTCTCTCCCATTCTTTTCTTTTTGTTTATTCTACTGTCAGAAATGGAAATTATCGATCCTTTAAAAATATTTTTCTTATCGGGTACCATTGACCTTAATTTAAAACATGGGACACTCCTTCTCTGGGAGATTCTATGCCTCAACTATTTGACAGTTTCACATTAAAATCTATCACGCTACGCAATCGCATTGGGGTCTCTCCGATGTGTCAGTACTCTTCACAGGATGGCCATGCCTCCGACTGGCACCTGGTTCACCTGGGAAGTAGAGCCATTGGAGGAGCGGGACTTGTGATGATGGAGGCCACCGCGGTGACTCCTGAAGGCAGAATCACTCCAGGTGATAATGGTATTTACTTAGATTCCCATATTCCAAAATTAATTCAGATTACTAAATTCATTAAGGAGCAGGGTGCGGTTCCTGCAATTCAATTGGCCCATGCAGGTCGAAAAGCCGCTCGTGAAATTCCATGGGCATCTAAGGGGTCTCTATCCAGTGTAGTTGCCAAATGTAAAGACGAGTGGACTGTAGTGGCCCCGTCAGCCCTTGCCTTTGATGAAGGATTTCAGGTGCCACACGCACTCACAGAAATTGAAATTACTGAGATTGTCTTGGCGTTTAAAGTGGCAGCTAGGAGAGCCTTAGATTCAGGATTTGAATTTTTAGAAATTCACGCAGCCCATGGTTATTTGATCCATAGTTTTCTTTCTCCCATTTCAAATTATCGCAATGATCGCTACGGCGGGTCTTTTGAAAATCGAAGTCGATTTCTTTTGGAGATCATAGAGGCGATTACATCGGTTTGGCCCGCTCATTTGCCAGTGGCAGTAAGACTTTCCTGCACAGATTGGATGGCAGAGGGATGGACACTCAGCGATTCGGTGGACCTTGCTCTTGAATTAAAAAAGCTAGGAGTGGATCTTATCGACTGTAGTTCCGGTTCCATTGCCCCTCATATTAAAATTCCAGTGACCAAGCACTACCAGGTTCCACTTT